>DASVVI010000229.1:0-2080 GCA_036386635.1 Longimicrobium sp. | reverse complement strand
CCGCCGCGGCGACTCGGCCGAAGTGGCGGTCGACCGCCGCGCGGTGGGCGTCGTGCTCTACACGCTGGGCCGCCCCGCCGATGCACTTACCGAGTTCGAGCACGTCCGCGCCTACGCGGCGCGCACGGGCGACGTGGAGCTCGCCGCCCAGACCCGCCTGTCGCGCGGCGTGGCGCTGCGCATGCTCGGCCGCACCCCCGAGGCGCTGGACGAGCTGGAGCGGGCGCGCGCCCACTTTCAGGCGACGGACAACCGCCGCTTCCTGGAAAAGGTGCACGAGGAGCGTGCCCTGGCGTACGAAGCCCGCGGCTCCTGGCGCGATGCGTACCAGGCGCGCGGCGAGCAGATGGCGCTCCAGCGCGCTCTGGAGGCGGGCGCCAACCAGGAGCAGAGCACGCGGCTGCGCGTCCGCTTCGACGCGGACAAGAAGGAGGCCGAGAACCGCGCCCTCCTCCGCGAGAACGCGCTGCGCCGCCAGGCGATGGCCGCGGCGGGGCGGGTACGGCGGCTGCAGGTGGCGGTGCTCGTGCTGAGCGCGTTCGTAATCGGCGCGTTGGTGCTGCTGGCCGTGCGCCAGGTGGCCAGCGCCCGCCGCCTGCGCGCCATGGCGCTCACCGACGAGCTGACCCGCCTCCCCAACCGCCGCCACCTCCACCTGCTGGCCGACGCCGCCGCGCGCACCGCCCGCTCGCGAGGCACCGCGTTCTCGGTGCTGGCGCTGGACCTGGACCACTTCAAGAGCATCAACGACCGCTTCGGCCACGACGCCGGCGACACCGTCCTGCGCCGCGTCGCCGACGCCGCGCGCCGCGCCCTCCGCGAGGGCGACCACCTGGGCCGCACCGGCGGCGAGGAGTTCGTCGCGGTCCTCCCCGATGCCCCCGCATCGGCCGCGCACCCGGTGGCGGAGCGCCTCCGCGCCGCCGTCGAGCGCACCTCCTTCGCGGACATCGACCCGGCGCTGGTGGTCACCGTGAGCGTGGGCATCGCCGCCTGGGCCCACACCGACCCCGACTTCCACGCCACCTTCCGCCGCGCCGACGACTCCCTCTACCGCGCCAAAGCCGCCGGCCGCAACCGCGTGGAGCTGGCGCCGGCGGCGGACTGAAGCCTGCCCGGGAATCTCTGCGCGCGGAGTTCGGCAACAGAAGGGCCTCACGCGGAGACGCAGAGACGCGGAGGAGAGAGGCGCGGAGGCTCCTCTGTTAGAGCGAGTTTAAATCACGAGGGGTCGTGCGCCTGGCGCACGACCCTCCTTTCGCTCAGCAGGGCGGTGAAGGCTCACATGTACTCCTTGAAATCATCCAGAGGAGCATCAAAGTCCTCCGCCATGCGGATCTGCCCACGCGCACTGCCGAACCGCCGCGGAGCGTGTTCCCCCTCCTGCGCGGTGAGTTCACCCGGCGCATCCTCAGCGAATGCGACGATCGCGCGCAGAGCCTCATCGCTTAACTGCGGATAGCGGTAAAGCACCTGCTCGCGCGTCCACCCGGAAGCAAGAAGCCTTATGAGAAAGTTGACTGCGAGGCGAGTCCCGCGCACGACCGGCTTCCCTGCGAGCACCGCCGGGTCCGAGTGGATGTATTCGCGCCAGTTCATCGGTTTCGTGCTTCGACAGCGTTGTGAGCGTTAGATACTGAGGATGCCACCGGCCGCCACGTCGACTGGCGTTATCGCTCTTCTACACGGTGGCGGATGCGGTCCCAGGCCGCGCGATCAATTTCAGCCGCGAGTGACGCAGCGTCCTCCTCGGTGAGTTCGCTTTGCTGGCGGATCGACGCGAGCTGAAGAAAGTCGACGAAATGCGAGACCTCCCGGCGCCCCATCAGCTCGCGAGGTAGGCGGAGGACAAGGTCCCGCTCTTCGAAGTCGATCCGGTAAGCTGGCGGTAGTGCGCCGGCTGGGGCGTTGAGAGGGGGCAGTCCCGGTCCACCAGTAAGTGGAAGATAAGTGCTCCAGCCCCCTCCTAACACAGTAGAGAGGGGGCTGTTGTTACCATGCCCGTCAACGGTTAAGCGTCGCGCAACTCACGCCTGGCATTCTCCAGTTCAGCTTGCACCCTCCTGAATCCATCACGGGT
>DASVVI010000228.1:0-3265 GCA_036386635.1 Longimicrobium sp. | reverse complement strand
TCCCTGCGTCTCTGCGCCTCTGCGTGAGAAAAGCCGGTCAGAATGCACACCGGTTTTCTCTAAATGGTATGACCGAGGATCGGACGAAGAACGGGGCGGCGCCACACCGGCGCCGCCCCGCTTTTTACGCACTAACGCACTAACGCACTAACGCACTAACGCACTAACGCACCTCTATGGGCGCCGCGAGCTCGAAATCGTCCCACAGCATGCGCAGGGTGCCGGCGCCCGCGGCGGAGGGATCGATGCGGATGGTGAACTGCTCGACGGCCGCGGAGGCGGCGCGGCGCTGGAGGTCAATGCGCGCCAGGTCCTGCTCCGGGTGGTACTCGGTGCCCCACTGGCCCGTCTGGCGGCTGACGATCAGCTTCCACCCCTCGCGCGAGGGGAGGGAGAAGAGGGTGTACGAGCCCGCGGGGACGCGCGTGCCGCCGATCACCAGGTCACGGTCCGTGCGCAGGCCGGTGGCGGCGTTGGCGCCCGTGCGCCACACCTGGTCCAGCGGCACCACTTCGCCCAGCACGCGGCGCCCGCGCTTGAGCGGCCGGCCGTAGTCGATCACGATGTTCGCGCCGCCGATGGTCGCCCGCACGCTGTCACGCGGCGAGAGGGTGCCCAGCCCGCTGCCGGACGCCTCGCGCTGCGCGTACGCTGCGCCCAGCGCCGTCACGTCCAGCGAGGGGAGGCGCCGCACGATGAACTTCTGCGTGCTCTGCAGGCCGCTCAGCGCCAGCAGCCGCCCCGCGGAGTCGATGCGGACCGTCGCGGGGCCGGCGCCGGTGGTCAGCTCCAGCGAGTCGGCGCCGAGCGTGCGGATCCCGACGTTGCCCGGCTGCGGCGCGCCGGGCGCCAGGAAGCGGAGCCGCGCCTCCCCCATCCCCGCGCGGCGCGTGTGCATGATCGCCTGCTCGTACAGCGCGTAAGCCCCCAGCTGCGGGAACGCGTTCGCGCCCGCGGAGATGCGCTGGTTCTGCACGCTGTCGCCCCGCGCGACGCGCACCGACGCCGTGTCGCTGCCAAAGGTGACGGTGGCGATGCTCGGCGGGGTGGAGGGCGGCGCGTTCAGGACCCGCGTCGTCACTTCCACCGACGACACGGAGCCGTCCGGGCGCAGCTGCGCTCGATAGGACCGCGCTGTGGTGCGCGGCGTGCGGGTGACCACTTCGCCCGTGAGCGTGGTGGCGGTGCGGGTGTAGCGCTCCACCGAGACCGTGTCGGTGCCGATGGTGACGACGAACGCCGCGCTCTCGGTCTGCGGCGCGGCGGCGGGCGCGGGGGGCGGGGTCTCCATCGCCGCCCCTCCGCCGCACGCCCCGGCGGCCAGTGCGAGCGCGATTGCGGCGAGCGGGCGAACGAACGTTCTGGTCATCGAGACTCGTGTGCTGAGGGGTTCACGCGAACGGCGGCGTGTAGCTTGCCGTCCGCGCGCCCCGCGCACAAGTCCAAAAAGAAAAAAGCCTCACACAGAGGCCACAGAAGGAACTGCAAGCCACAGAGAAAACCCCTTGCGGTTCTCTCTGTGGCTCTGTGTCTCTGTGTGAGGCTGTTGTCGTTCGCTCTTGTCTCACACGGGGACCGCGGCTACCTTTGCGCCCACATATATCGCGAGGGGGTCTTTCGGAAGCCGGTGTGAATCCGGCGCGGCCCCGCCACTGTGAGAGGCCCGGCGGAAGATCGCCGGACCGGCCCGCTCAACAGCCACTGGGGTAGGACACCCGGGAAGGCGAGCGCGGCTGCCTCGAAGCCAGGAGACCGGCCCCTTCGCGCCCGCACGCACACCCCCTCGCGGGAGGGGAGCGGGGTTCGCACCGGGCCGGTGCGCTCTCTCCCGAGCGCGCGACGCAGGACGCCCTTCGCAACCCCGTCTCTTTCCGCCCGAGGAAAGGACGGGATTTTTGTTGTCCAGAGCGCCACGCCTCCGCATCGCCGCCGTCGCGGCCGTGCTCGCCCTCGCCGGCGGGTGCGGACGGGCAGACGCGCGCGCGGACGCCGCGGCCGAGGGCGCCATCACCCTGACCGACGACGCGGGGCGCACGGTGACTCTGCCGCGCCCCGCCCGCCGCTTGGTGTCGCTCGTCCCCAGCGCGAACGCGACGCTGGTGGGGCTCGGCGCGGCCGGGCAGCTCGTGGGGCGCACCGACTTCGACAAGGGCCCGGCGCTGGACTCGCTTCCCTCGGTAGGCGGCGGACTGGACCCGAACCTCGAGAAGCTCGCCGCCCTCCGCCCCGACCTCGTGATCGGCTGGGAGACGCACAAGCCGCAGCTGCGGGAGCGGCTGGCCGAGCTGGGAATCCCCGTCTTCGCCGTGAAGACGGAGGACACCACCGACGTCTTCCGCACCATCCGCAACCTGGGGCGGCTCACCGGCCGCGCCCCCACCGCCGATTCGCTGGCCACCCGCCTGCGCGGCGAGATCGATGCGGTGCGCGCTTCCGTCGAGGGGCTGCCGCGCCCGTCCGTCCTCTTCGTGGTGTGGAACGATCCGCCCATGACGGCGGGCCCCAGCACCTTTGTCATGCAACTCATCGGCGTGGCCGGGGGGAAGCCCGTCTTCCCTGAGTTGGCGGAGCTGTGGCCCACCGTGTCGATGGAGGAGATCGTTCGCCGCCAGCCCGACATCGTCGTCATCCCCGTAGGCGAGAGCGGGACGCCGCGCTTCGACGCGCGCTCGCCCGGCTGGCGGGAGCTGAAGGCGATGCGCGGCCCCGTCCTGATCCCCGCGGATCTGGTGAACCTCCCGGGGCCTGGGGTCGGCGAGACGGCGCGGCGGCTCCGCGATGCGCTTCACCCCGAGCGGGCCGGCCGGTGAAGCCCGTGCTTCGCCTCGCGCTGCTGATGGCGGCGCTCGCCGGCGCGCTCGTGCTGGGGGTGCGCATGGGCGCCGTGCCGCTGAGCGTGCGCGAGGTCGTCACCGGCATCCGGGGCCTGGGCGATCCCACGACCATCGCGATCGTACGGCGGCTGCGGCTGCCGCGCGCGCTGCTGGCGGCGCTGGTGGGCGGCTCGCTGGCGGCGAGCGGGGCGACCTTCCAGGCGCTCCTGCGCAACCCGCTGGCGGAGCCGTACATCCTGGGGATCAGCGGCGGCGCGGCGGTGGGCGCGGTGTTCGCCATCGCGCTGGGCGGCGCGGTGGCGTCGGGCGGGATCGTGGCCGTCTGCGCCCTGGCCGGCGCCCTGCTGGCGGTGGTGCTGGTCTTCCGCATCGCCGCCGTGGCGGGGCACGCGCTCGACACCCGCATCCTCCTCCTCGCGGGGGTGGTCGCC
>DASVVI010000227.1:0-2092 GCA_036386635.1 Longimicrobium sp. | reverse complement strand
CGGCCGCCCCGGCGGCGCCGCCGCGGCTGCGCGCCACCAAGGTCGCGTACGTGGACCCGTCGTACTTCGGCGTGCTCGAGGCGCCGATCCTCGCGGGGCGGGGGTTCCAGGCCGCCGACCTCGCGCCCGGGGCGCAGGTGGCGATCGTGGACCAGGGCTTCGTCGACCGGGTGCTGCTCGGGCGCAACCCCATCGGCCGGCGGGTGCGCCTCGCCGCCGGGGTCGACGAGGGAGCGGTGCCGACGCCGCTCACGGGCACCGCGGTCGACACGCTCCCGTGGCTCGAGATCGTGGGCGTCGTGAAGGAGCTCGGCATGAACAACGCGGCGGAGGCCGGGCTCGCGGCGGGGCTCTACCTGCCGGCCACGCCGGGGAGCGGCTTCCCGCCGCAGATGATCATCCACGCGCAGGGCGACCCCATGGCGCTCCTGCCGCGCATCCGCGCGGTCGCGGGCGCGGTGGACCCGACGCTGCGGCTCGCGGAGATCCAGCGCATGGACCAGGTCGCGGACGACCTCCTGTGGACGCTCGGGCTGTTCCTGCGCGGCACGCTGGGGATGACCGCCGTCGCCCTGCTGCTCTCGCTCGCCGGCATCTACGCGGTGCTGTCGTTCACCGTCGCCCGGCGCACGCGCGAGATCGGCGTGCGCGTCGCCCTCGGCGCGGACCGGCACCGCGTGATCACCGCGATCTTCCGGCGGCCGCTGACGCAGGTCGGATTCGGCATCGCGGCGGGCGCCACCCTCATCGCCTTCGGCGCAGTGGGCCTGTCCCACACCTACCAGTTCCAGGACTGGCCGAACAGCCTCTCGGCCGGCCAGGTCGCGCTGCTCCTGGCCTACGCGGCGTTCATGCTGGGAGTGTGCCTGCTCGCCTGCGTCGTCCCCACGCGGCGCGCGCTCCGGGTGGAGCCGATCGTGGCGCTGAAGGTTGAGTAGATCGAGACCGGCCCGGCGCGATCGTCCGTCGCGCCCGCCGTGGCCTGCGGCCTCGGGCGGCGAGCTGAAACCGTCGCACACCCCGCGTCGTAGTCGGTCCCGTCCACGTTCACCCGCCCCCGATCCGAGGAGCCGCAGCTCATGCCGCACACCGAATCCCAAGTCACCGGCGCCACGGTCCTCCGCTGGGCGGGCAGAGCCGCACTCCTCGGCCTGCTGGCGGGCACCGTCGCCGGCGTCGCCGCTCTGATGGCGTCCTAGGGGAACTCACGATCTCTAGTCTCCGACGACAGCAGGCCCGCGCCACTCCCCGGCGCGGGCCTGCTGTTTTCCGCCCATGTCTACTGGCTTCCGCTCAGATGCGGTCGTGCTCGTCGGGCTCGACGTCCGGCACGCGGGCCAGAACCGCCCGCAGCTTGTCGTGACTCCCGCGCGCGGCTCGCTCCCGGAGATAGTCTTCCGTCATCAGGGCGGACATCTTCTCCGCCACGGCAGTCGCGATGAACTGGTTGATGGAAACGCCCTCCCGCGATGCCAACTCCTTGACGTGCTTGTGGAGAGACTCGGGCAGACGAAGGCTCAGCGTGCTCATTGCAGTGCTCCGATTCTCCGCAGGAACTCCGCCGGTGGGAGCGCCTCGATTCCAAAGCGCTCGCAGCCCACAAAGTCCCGCTGGTTGTGCGTCACGACGAACCGGCACCCCGCTTTCACTGCAAGTTCCAATACCAGATCGTCCTGCGGGTCTCGTAGTTGAGGTCGCCAGAGATAGAAGATCTCGTGTAGCACCGCGGACGCGCAGAGAGAATCGAGGAGATCTCCCACGTCCGCCGCGGAGAGCGGCACGCCGCTTTCCGAGCGCAGCAGGACGTCCTCGTACTCCAAAACGAGCGGAACGGAAAGGTGGATCCGCACTCTGCCGTCCGCGATCAGCCCGAGCACTAGGAACGATGTGCCGTTGCGCGAGCGAAGTCCCGCCACGAGGACATTCGTATCGAGCACCACATCTACAGGTTCCATACTGGTATCATAAATGATACCGCACGACCCTTCAACCCCAGGATCACGAATGAAAGCAGGCCCGCGCCATCCCCCGGCGCGGGCCTGCGTTCGTTCGGCTCCTCCTGACGAGGATCCGTTACGGCCCCGGGTCCCGC
>DASVVI010000226.1:0-1753 GCA_036386635.1 Longimicrobium sp. | reverse complement strand
CTGATCAACGTGGGGAGCGTGGAGAGCGGCGTCCCCATCCCCATGCACGGGCACTACGCGGCCAGCAAGCACGCGGTCAAGGGCTTCACCGACGCGTTGCGCATGGAGCTGGAGCACGACGGCGCGCCGGTGGCGGTGACGCTCATCCGCCCGGCGGCCATCGACACGCCCTTCACCGAGCACGCGCACAACCAGATGGAGGGGGCCGATCCCGAGCTCCCGGCCCCCGTGTACGCGCCCGAGGTGGTGGCGGACGCCATCCTGCACTGCGCCGAGCATCCGCGCCGGGAGCTGATCGTGGGCGGGGCCGGGAAGCAGATGTCGGGGATGTGGCGCTGGGCCCCGCGCCTCTTCGGCGGCTACGCGGAGAAGGTGGTGTGGGAGCAGGAGCGCGCCCCCCGCGGCACCAAGCGCCGCAACGACGCCCTCTACGCGCCGACGACGGCGGGAAGCGAGCGCGGCGACTACCCGGGGCACGTGATGGAGAGCAGCGCGTACACCAGCGCCGCCGAGAACCCGCTCCGCTCCGCCCTGCTCCTGGGGCTGATCGGCGTGGGGACGGTGTGGGCGGTGCGCTCCGGCCTGTTCGGGCGGGTGTACGGCAGCGCGCGCGAGCGCATCACCGGCGGCGGCGACACGATGTCGCGCGCCAACCACGAGATGCGGCACGTGCTGGAGCACCTGGAGATGCTGGGCGGCCAGCCGGTCGAGCAGCTCACCCCCGAGGAGGCGCGCCGCCAGCCCACCCCCACGGAGGCCGTGATGGCGCTGCTGCGCAAGCACGGCAAGAGCACCGAGCCTGAAGAGGTGGGGAGCGTGGTGGAGCGCACCATCCCCGGTCCCGGCGGGCCGCTGCCGGTGCGCATTTACGCGCCGCGCGGGAGGGGGCCCTTCCCCGTGATCGTGTACACGCACGGCGGCGGGTGGGTGATCGCCACCAACGACACCTACGACTCGTCCGCGCGCGCGCTGTGCAACGCGGTGGGCGCGGTGGTGATGTCGGTGGAGTACCGCAAGGCGCCGGAGCATCGCTTCCCCGCCGCGCACGAGGACGCCTACGCGGCGTACGTGTGGGCGCTCTCCAACGCCGCGGAGATCGACGGCGACCCGTACCGCATCGCGCTGGCGGGTGAGAGCGCGGGGGGCAACCTGGCGATCTCCACGGCGGTGATCGCGCGCGACCGCGGGGTGCGGCTTCCAGCGCACATCCTGGCGGTGTACCCCATCGCCGACGGCAACACGGACTCCGAGTCGTACGAGGAGAACGCGGACGCCAAGCCGCTCAACCGCCCGATGATGCAGTGGTTCCTGAACCACTACCTGCGCGGCGCGCCGGACACGGGGCACCCGCTGATCTCGCTGATCCACGCGGATCTGCACGGCCTGCCGCCGGTCACCCTCATCACGGCGGAGATCGACCCGCTCCGCTCGGACAGCGAGCACCTGTACGACCGGCTGCGCGACTCGGGCGTGCGGGTGAAGTACCACCTCTACAAGGGCGTCACCCACGAGTTCTTTGGGATGGGCGCCGTGCTGAGCGAGGCGCGCAAGGCCGTGAACAAGGCCGCCGCCGCCCTCAGCGCCTCCCTGGAGCGGCCGAGGGCGTAGTAGCGCTCCTCCGGGTTCGCCCAGCGGCGCTCCGGTCCAGTCATCTCATCCTCCAGACACGAGTTACGGCGTTCTCCATCCACGACCAATGATCGCCCGGCAAGCCCCGAATCGAAAGGCGGCAAACGCTGCACCTCCGTAGGGT
>DASVVI010000225.1:0-8388 GCA_036386635.1 Longimicrobium sp. | reverse complement strand
GTCGAGCCGCCGTTTCACCCGCAGGCCGCCTGCGCGAATCAGGGGCGTTGCAGCAGCCGGGCGTGAGTGACGAACGAGGTTCCGACGTTGCCGCTGAATCCGATCATCACCGCCTCCAGCACAGGATCGGTGACGATGGAGTCCGCGGCGAGCTCCACCAGGAAGTTGGCGCCCGAACCGCCCGTGGTGTCGTCGCGGGGGACGACGTACTCGGCGGTCTCCAGCGGCGCGAGCCGGCGCGGAGCGGCGAGGTAGGCGCGCAGCGGGCGCCCGTGCGTGTCGTAGTAGTCCACGCGGCTGAGCGTCAGCCCGTGCTGCGGGTCGGTATTCCGGATGCTGAGGGTGACCGCCAGGTTCACGGCCGAGACCGTGTCGCGAAAGTAGATGTGCGAGTAGACCGGCACGTAGTACAGCCGTTTCCCCGTGCTGTCGCTCGCGCGCGGCACCATCGCGGAGGCGGCGGGTGTCGCGGCCGCGTCACGCGCTTTCGCGGGGCCTCCGCGCTCGCAGGCGGAGGCGGCCACGAGGAGGGCTCCCATCATCAACCTTCCCAGCATGCACACTCCTCTCGGGGTGAGGCAGGATGCCGCGTCAGTCGCGGACCCGAATGCGGCGGAGCGGCTCACCCGCGGCTCTTCGACCGGTCGCGCACCGCGCCCACGGCCTGGTACGCGACGTTAGCGGTGATGACCAGCATCCCGGCCGCCATCGCCAGCACCAGGATGGCGCCCAGGTATTCGGAGGCGGCGAGCAGCCTCAGGCCGTCCTTGATCGTCGCGACGGCGGCCGCGCCGAACACGAGCGAGGCGATGAGACCAACGACCGCGACGAGGATGTCGGCGCCGCGCGTGCTCGGGAATGCCTTCGGGCGGGCACCTCTCGACTTCTCCTGCCGTACCTTCGCCAGGGCGCGCCACACCTGCCCGTGCGGGACCCCCGCCTCTCGCGCTACGCGGGCGACGTCGTTCCCATCCACCTTTGCGCCGCGACTTGCGTGCAGCTCCGCGGCCAGCTTGTAGGCGCGTTCGGTGGCCGTGCGAGAAATTCGCTTCATCCGGCCTCGATTGCGGATCGGAGTTGCCCCGGCCGCCACTCAGGTACCCGGATTGTACGGCGGGACCGGATTCTTTCGCAACGATGCGAGTGAACGATCAATATGGTCGTGTTGACGTTATCCGTTTAAACAGCTAAATTTGGTGTGTAGAGATGCAGACCGTCTCCCAACCCCGGTGAGGAGGAATCATGGGAGTTACCACGCGCGACATCTTTGGCGAAGCCACGGGCGCGCAGCCGGCGGCGCCGGGCACGTACGGCGAGCACCCGCGCGGCCGCAGGCTTCCGGATTCGACCGCGCTCGGCCCCGTCCGTCTGCAGATCGCCGATCTGGAGCGGTCGCTGGCCTTCTACGAGGGCGTCCTCGGGCTGCGGGTGGTGGAGCGCGACGGCTCTGGCGCCGCGCTCGCCACTCACGGCGACGAGCGAGTCCTCGTGGAGCTGAACGAGCGGCCGGGCGCGCGTCCCGCCGGGCGAGGAGGGCGGCTGGGGCTCTACCATTACGCCATCCTCCTTCCGGACCGCGCATCGCTCGGGCGGCTGGTGCGGCACATGGCCGAGGCCGGGGTTCGCGCGGGCGCGGGGGATCACCTGGTGAGCGAGGCGTTCTACATCAACGATCCGGACGGGCTCGGCATCGAGGTGTACGCCGACCGCCCGCGCGAGACGTGGCGGCGGAAGGGTCGCGAGCTGATGATGTCGACCGATCCCGTGGACGTGCAGGACCTTCTGCGGGCCGCGGGCGGCGAGCCGTGGACGGGGATGCCGGCTGGGACAGTGATGGGCCACGTTCACCTCCACGTCGGTGACCTGGAGCAGGCGGCGGCGTTCTTCTCGGAGGCGATCGGCTTCGACCGCATCACCTGGAGCTATCCGGGCGCGCTCTTCATGAGCGCGGGCGGCTACCATCACCACCTGGGCACCAACACCTGGGCCGGCCCCGGCGCGCGCCCGTCCGACGATGGAGACGCGCGGTTGCTGGAGTGGACCATCGAGCTGCCGGATGCGGAGAGCGTCCACGAGGTCGCGCGCAGCCTGGCCGATGCGGGCTACCCGGTGGACGTGGGATCGGAGGGCGAGATCACGACGCGGGACCCGTGGGGCACCGGGCTCCGGCTGCGCGTGCGGCCGGGGGCATAACGGAATCGCTGGCACGGTTGGCGCGAGGTACCGGGCCCCGTTCCCCGCCCTGCTCACCGAGACACGAGACGGTTCCCGAATGACGGACAGATCTGCGATGACGGCCGTGCGCCTGCACGAGACCGGCGGCCCGGAGGCGTTTCGCGCGGAGCGCGTGCCCGTTCCTGAGCCGGGTCCGGGTGAGGCGCTGGTGCGGATCGATGCCACGGGCGTGAACTTCATCGAGGTCTACCAGCGCACGGGCCTCTACAAGGTCCCGCTCCCCGCCACGCTCGGCGGCGAGGGCGCGGGCGAGGTGGTGGAGGTCGGCGCCGGCGTCGAGGATGTGCGCGTGGGCGACCGGGTCGCATGGGCCGGCGGGTTCGGCGCGTATGCCGAGTACGCGGTGGTGCCGGCCGCGAAGCTCGTCCCCCTCCCGGCCGGCGTCGGCGCGCGGCTGGGGGCGGCGGTGATGCTGCAGGGGCTGACGGCGCACTACCTGGCGACCTCCACCTACCCGCTCCGCGCGGGCGAGCGCTGCCTGGTGCACGCCGCCGCGGGTGGCGTCGGGCTGCTCCTGGTGCAGATCGCAAAGATGCGTGGCGCTCATGTCATCGCGACTGCCGGTTCTGACGTGAAGGCGGAGCTCGCCCGCGGCGCGGGTGCGGACGAGGTGATCGTGTACACGCGCGACGATTTCGCCGCGGAGGTCCGCCGGCTGACCGATGGCGCGGGTGTGCAGGTGATCTACGACTCGGTGGGCAAGTCCACCTTCCTCCCTGGCCTGGACGTCCTGGCGCCACGGGGGATGATGGTGCTCTTTGGGCAGTCGAGCGGTCCCGTGGAGCCGGTCGATCCCCAGCTGCTCAGCCAGAAGGGCTCGCTCTTCCTTACCCGTCCGACGCTTGGGCACTACGTCGCCACGCGCGAGGAGCTGCTCCGCCGCGCGAACGACCTGTTCGGGTGGATGGCGGCGGACCAGCTCTCCGTCCGCATCGGTGCCGAGTACGCGCTCGCCGATGTCGCGGAGGCGCACCGGGCGCTGGAGGCGAGGCGGACGACGGGCAAGGTGCTGTTGCGCGCCGCATCCTGACCGGCTGCGCGGATGATGGATTCGGACGGTCCGCTGGTGGTGTGGAGCATCGGGCACTCGTCGCGCGCGATCGGCGAGTTCCTGGCGCTCCTGCAAGGCCCGCGCATCGAGCGCATCGCCGACGTTCGGCGATACGCCGGCTCGCGTGCGCACCCGCACTTCAACCCCGAGCCTCTCGCCGCGGCGCTGGCGGATGCAGGGATCGAGTACTGCCCCTTTCCGGAGCTCGGCGGGCGGCGGCCTCCCCTTCCCGACTCGCCTAACACCATCTGGCGGCACCCCAACTTCAGGGGATACGCGGATTACATGGATTCCGCGGAGTTCCGCGCCGGCCTCGAGCGCCTGGTGCGCGTCGCGCATGAGCGCAGGACTTCGCTCCTCTGCTCCGAGGCGGTGTGGTGGCGTTGCCATCGCGCCATGATCGCGGACGCGCTGAAGGCGGGGGGCGCCGAGGTGCTCCACCTCATGGAGCGCGGCAAGGTCGTCGCGCACCCGTACACCGCCACGGCCAGCATCGTGGACGGGGTGCTGCGGTATGGGGCGGGCAAGGCCGGGGGGCGGCAAGCCGGGGGCTGAAGCCCCCGGCTGGAACCACGGGAAGACGGCTGAAGCCGTCTCGCGCGCTGCAGGGTTGGGAGAGAGGGCGGGCGGCGGGCAGACACGCAGGTCTGCCCCTACCGGATCGGGTGCAGGTGGTGGAGGTCGCGGAGGGCGGAGGGCTGGGCGCGATGAATCGCGCCCCTACAAACGGATCTCGCCCGCGAGTCCGCGCAGGCGGACTTTGTGCTGTTGTTGCCGCGAGTTTACTCGCCAGGGCAACTCTCCGGGGCAACCCTCCAGGTCAACCCTCCCGGGCAACCCTCCCGGCCTACCCCCACCCCCTACGAGATCGCCGCGCGGGGGGCGGAGATGTGGGCCGGGGAGGGGTCCGGGTGGTAGCCGTACGCCACGGCGAGCATCACGCTGGACACGACGGTGTGGGGGAGGTTCAGCATGATGTCGTCGGTCCAGGGGAGGTCGTTGACGAAGCCGTTCAGGAGGTAAAAGGTCGCGTCGAGGGCGTAGTAGGAGCCGAACGTCACCAGGAAGAGGCGGCTGGCGCGGTCGGAGTGGAGGGCGGCGGCGAAGGCGGCGAGGGCCGTCAGGCCGTGGGTGATGTCGTCCACGGCGCTGATGGCGAAGGAGTTGAACATCATCCGCTCGTGGCCGGCGTGCGGCGAGATGCCGGGGATCCAGCCCAGCACGACCACGACCACCCCGAACAGCCCCATCACGAACGTCACTTTTCTCAGCATCGAATCTCTCCTCAGTAGTCGTAAACGTGGTCCACCCGCATCCGCTTTTCCGCTTCCATGCGGCGCAGGAAGGGGAGCAGGTCGCGCGTGTGCACCTTGAGCACGGGGCGGATCCGCCGCGCGTCGTTGGCCAGCGGCAGGGCGTACAGGAACTCGGCATCAGGCCCTACGTAGCGCCAGTCGGCCGGGGCGATGCCGGTCACCACGATGTCGTCGTTGCCGGCGATCTCCACGATGGGCACGCTGTCGCGGCGGGCCCGCTCCAGCATGAGGCCGCTGAACGCGGCGTAGCGCTCGGCGGTGATCAGCGAGTGGTGCGGGCCCAGCGGCCGCCGCGCCTGCACGCGCCGGTCGCCCGCGGCGAAGGAGGCGGTGTCGCCGTAGACGACGACGCCGATCTTCAGGTCCTCCGCCGCGTACGCCGTCCCCGTCGCCCAGCCGAGGGCGGATGCGTAGCCGGCCTTGATCCCGTACTCGAACGTGAGCGCCAGCCGCCGCTCCCATTTGCGGAAGGCGTGCGGGCCCCACATCGGCACGTCGCTCCACAGCTTGCGGAGCTGCTTACCGAACGGGTAGCGGTACCACGGGATGGTGTGGATGAAGCGCGCATAGTCCGCCGCAACCTGGTGCGCGAAGCGGTCCTCGGCGGTCGCCTTGCCGCCGGCCGTCCACGCGCTGAAGCGGCCGACGGTGTTCTCGTACGCGCCGCGCAGGCTGTACTCCACCGAGTGGCTCACGCCGATCACGCCCAGCATGATGGAGTACTGGCTGTTGGGCGGGTTCTCCGCGCGGCTCGCGCGCGACGCGTATCCCCAGTTCCGCCAGAACTGCCCGATGGACTCCGCGTACGCGAAGCCGTTCGGGAGGCGGTCGCGCGTCCAGTCCGCATACTCCACGGAGCTGTAGACGATGAACCACTCCGGGTGGCTCAGGTAGCTCTGCGACTCGGGGCGGCGGTAGCCGGGCATGCGGTCGACCGCGGCGCGCTCGGCAGGGGCCAGCTCCATGCGAGCGGGGCCGGCGGGGTCGTAGCGGTCCCACAGCCGGTTGCGGAAGCGGTTGTTCGGGTCCAGGCGCCGCTTGAGCGCAAAGAAGCGGTCAGCCTTCGGATATGCCTTCCGGAACTGCGCGGGGGTGGCGTGCGGCTGGTACGGCAGGTACCAGCGCCCGCCCGAGGCCAGCGCCGCGTCCGCCAGCTCGCGCGTCCACCGGCCTACCTTCTGCCGCGACTCGGGGTCGGTGCGCTGCTTGTAGTAGAGGACGAACGCGAACATCTCCTCCGGCGCCCAGGCCAGCAGGGTGCCCGGGTCGGGGGTGGCGTGGCGGATGGAGACGTTGACGACGTTCACGTCGTAGCGCGTCAGCACCTCGCGCATGCGCGGCACGAAGGCGTCGAAGCGGCCGATGGGGATGAAGTACTCCTGCAGGACGTAGGTGTACTCCTCGCGCGACGACGGCTCCAGCTCGGCGACGTCGTAGCTCGCCTCGTAGTTGCGCCACACGACCTGCGACTTGCGGTTCACCCACGGGTCGAGCACGTGCTCGCGAATCTCCTTCCCCCCCGGCCACCCCGTGATCACCCGCTGCGCGAAGCGGCTCCCCGGGTACGACTCGCGCCGCGGGATCAGCCGGTCCGGGATGGTGACGGGGTCGGTGGTCTCGGTAAAGGTGACCGCGCTGACCCGGTCGTACTCGTTGGGATAGATGTCCGCGTTGTGGAAGACGACCTTTGGGTTCTCGCGGATCGTCGAGCGGAAGTAGCGCAGGTACTCGTCCACCGGCATGCCGCGGCGCGTGCGGCGCACGCGGACGTTGGGCGCCAGGTCGAGCGTGGCCTCTGTGATGACGCCCAGCCCGCCGTACCCCCCGATCGCGCCGTAGAAGATCTCCGCGTTCTCGGTAGGCGACGCGGTGATCGCGCTCCCGTCCGCCAGCACCATGCGGATGGAGCGCACGGTGGAGACGACCGGCCCCAGCCCCACGTAGCGGCCGTGGACGTTCACGGAGAGCGAGCCGCCCACGGTGAAGTTGCCGTACGACTGCATCACCTTCACCGAAAGGCCGTGCGGGTCGATGGCCTCCTGGATCTGCCGCCACGTCGCGCCCGCCTGCACGGTGATGGTGCGCGCCGCGGTGTCGATCCGTACGATGCGGCGCAGGCGGCGCATGTCGATGTGCAGCGCCCCCTCCGTCCCGATCTGCCCGCCCATGCTGAAGCGCCCGCCGCCGATGGACACCGGCCCGCTCCCGCCGCGGATGGCCGCCGCGATCTCCGCCTCCGTCGTCGGCGCGATCACCCGCGCCACCTCGATGCGGTTGAGCTGCGTGACGTCGTTCACGGTGGGCCCGGAAACCGGCCCGATCACCGGCGTCTTCGCGATGCCGTAGACGGTCATCCCCAGCGTCAGCAAGCCCACCAGGAGCACCGTCCACCCGATCACGCGCGCGATCCTGCGCACCCCGCGGCCCAGCGCGCGCCCGATGCGGACGTGCCGCCTCGGCCGCGGCGTGCCATCCGCGGGTGACTTCTTTGCAACTGATTTCGGGCCCTGGTCTCCGGGGGCCGTGGTGGGCTTCATCAAGAAGGGTGTTGCGGGGGAACAGCAGGGCTCACACAGAGGCACAGAGCCACAGAGAGAACGGCAAGAGGGGTTTCTCCGTGGCTGTCAGTGCGCTCTGCGTCCTCTGTGTGATGCTTTTCTCGGAAGGATCTGGGCGCAACGATAATGGTGCTCGTGCGCGCTCGCAAACGATTTCTTTCAGCGCTGGTTGAGCAGGGAGTCGATGCGGTTCCACTCGCGCGCCAGGTCCGCGCGGTCGTCCGCGTCCAGCGTGTCGCCGCCGCCGGAGCCGTCGCCCTCCTTCATCAGCTTCATGAGCCGGTCGCGCCGCTGCTCCAGCTTCGCCCGCTCCGCATCCGTCAAGCTCGCCGCGTCTGCCATCGTCGTCTCCTGTGCCGGTGAGGGGTGCGCCGCGTCACACATCATAATACGTCATCACGGGCAGTGCTCGCCACGCACGGCCGCATGCGATAAGATCACCCGGACCGTTTTTCTCCCATCCCCCCTGGCGAGCCGGGAAAATGAGCGAGCTCAACGAGGACACCACCATCTACCAGGTGGTGGTGAACGACATGGAGCAGTACTCCCTGTGGCCCCTCGACCGGGAGCTTCCCATGGGATGGAAACCCGCGGGGAAGCAGGGGACGAAGACCGAGTGCCTGGACGACATTCACCAGATCTGGACCGACATGCGCCCCCACACGGTGCGCGACGCGATGGACGAGCCCGAGGGCGCCTGACGCACGTACGCCGCGCGGCGCGAGATGAAGTCGCGGACGGCGCGGTAGATGGAGGCGTCGCGCAGAAGCCCCAGGTGTGAGACGCACCCCGTGAGGCGATTGTCGGCCCCCTGCAGGACGACGGTGTCCACCGGATCGATGATCTCGTCGCACGGCGAGCGCCAGGTGGCGTACCGCGCATCCCCCGGCGTCTCGTCCCCCTGGTTGAGCGCGGCGAGAAAGGGCGATCCGCGCCGCATGTCCCTGCAGTCGGCGGAGATGCACAGGTCCGCCACGTGGATGCCGTGGTTGGGTCCGCCCAGCGAGACCCACGCATCCACCTTGCCCTCGCTCTCCAGGTTCTTGAGATAGTACCGGGTGGGGAGCGCCCCCATCGAATGCGTGACGATGTCGACCCGCGAGGCGCCGGTGGCCGCCAGGATCTGGTCCACCCGCGCCGCGATCCTTGCCGCGGCCGCCGCATGCGAGTCGCGCGGGTCGAGGGTCCAAGCGAAGAGCCGGGCGCGGCTCCACCCGTCGTCCACGAA
>DASVVI010000224.1:0-2112 GCA_036386635.1 Longimicrobium sp. | reverse complement strand
ATCCCGACGCCCGACGAAGCGCTCGCGTACGAGTACACCCCTCGCGAGCGCGCCATCGCGGACAGCTACCGCAAGCTGGTGATCGTCGGCAGTCCCGAAACGGTCCACCGCGAGATCGCGCGCGTCGCCGCCGAGGCGGGGGCGGACGAGGTGATGGTCACCGCCACCATCCACGACCACGCGGCGCGGCTGCGGTCTTACCAGTTGTTGGCAGGAAAAACAGTGCCTGGTGCCTAGTGCCTAGTGCCTAGTTACTGAGCACTCGGCACTTAGCACTTAGCACTTCCGTTCGTACTTAGACAAGGAAGCGCCGTGGAACTCGGGATCTACACCTTCGCGGAAGCCACGCCCGACGCGGCGACCGGCGTGACGGTCAGCGCGGCGGAGCGGCTGCGCAACCTGATGGAGGAGATCGAGCTGGCGGACCAGGTGGGGCTGGACGTCTTCGGCGTGGGCGAGCACCACCGGCCGGACTACGTCGCCTCGTCCCCCGCCGTCGTCCTTGCCGCGGCGGCGACGAGGACGAAGCGCATCCGCCTGACCAGCGCCGTCACCGTGCTCAGCTCGGACGATCCCGTGCGCGTCTTCCAGGACTTCGCCACGCTCGACCTGCTCTCCGGCGGGCGGGCGGAGATCATGGCGGGGCGCGGGTCGTTCATCGAATCCTTCCCGCTCTTCGGCTACGATCTGGGCGACTACGACGAGCTGTTCGCCGAGAAGCTGGAGCTGCTGCTGAAGCTACGCGAGGGGGAGCGCGTGACGTGGTCGGGCCGGCACCGGGCGCCGCTCACGGGGCAGGGCGTGTATCCGCGCCCCGTGCAGGACCCGCTGCCGGTGTGGGTGGCGGTGGGCGGCACGCCGCAGTCGGTGGCGCGCGCCGCCACGCTGGGCCTGCCGATGGCGCTCGCCATCATCGGCGGGCAGCCGGAGCGGTTCGCGCCGTTCGTGGAGCTGTACCGCGAGACCGCCCGCCGCGCCGGGCACGACCCCGCGAAGCTCCCCGTCAGCATCAACTCGCACGGCTACATCGCGGACACCTCTCAGCAGGCGGCGGACGAGGCGTTCGGCCCCACGGCGGTGACGATGAACCGCATCGGGCGCGAGCGTGGCTGGCCTCCGCTCACGCGCGCGGCGTTCGACGCATCGCGCACCCTGCGCGGCGCGAGCTTCGTGGGGAGTCCTGAGGAGGTGGCGGAGAAGATCCTCTTTCAGCACGATATCTTTCGGCACGACCGCTTCATGGTGCAGTTCAGCGTCGGCACCATGCCGCACCGCCAGATCATGCGCTCCATCGAGCTGTTCGGCACACGAGTGGCGCCGGTGGTGCGGGCGGAGGTCGCGCGGCGGGCATAGATTTCACAGCTTGCCTCACGCAGAGACGCAGAGGCGCTGAGAGAACAGCATCACACAGAGAACACTGAGGGTACCGCAAGCCACAGAGACTTCTTTTTGCTTTTCTCTCTCTGTGGCTCTGTGTCTCTGTGTGAGCCATGCAGTTGCAGTTCTCTCCTGCGTCTCTGCGTCTCTGCGTGAGACCCGTTGTTCAGCGGTCGCGCTGCTTGCGGAACTCGCCCTCGCGGCTGGCCCGGTGCCACTCCATCTCCTCGTCCGTCACCGGCTTGATCAGGATGTCCGACGCGAGCCAGGTGGTGAGCGAAAAGGGATAAAAGAGGAACGGGAGGATGGCGATGAACGCGATCCCGCCCCACTGCAGCAGGTCCCAAGGCACGTCCGGCCAGGTAAAGATGACGAGCAGCACCACCACGGCCAGGAAGACGAGCCCGCAGAACACGTAGTTGAGCATGATCCCGCCCAGGAAAAAGTCCTCCTCCCCCCGGTCCGACCGCAGCCCGCACTCCGGGCACTTGTGCTTCAGCTTGAACCACGTCTTCAGGAGCCGCGCCTTGCCGCAGTGCGGGCAGCGCAGGGTGAATCCGCGGCCGTACAGCCGCGCCGCCCGTTTCAGGCTCAGCTCCTCCGGGTTCGCCCAGCGGCGCTCCGGTCCAGTCATCTCATCCTCCAGACACGAGTTACGGCGTTCTCCATCCACGACCAATGATCGCCCGGCAAGCCCCGAATCGAAAGGCGGCAAACGCTGCACCTCCGTAGGGT
>DASVVI010000223.1:0-1907 GCA_036386635.1 Longimicrobium sp. | reverse complement strand
TTTCCCGTGCGAGCTCGCACCAGCCGGGCGGCAGGAGGGTTGTAATCACCTCCCACTCGCGATTGAGGGTTGTTGCGTCCATGAGGGCACAGCATAAACTCCCCTTGGGACGCAGTCAACCTAAGTTAGCGCTTATGGGCTAAAGCCCCCGGCTGGAACTACGCGAAGGCGGCTGAAGTCGGCTCGGGAAGCGCGCATCCGCCCCCATTTGTCATCCTGAGCGACGCGCTTCTCCGGCCTTGCCCAGTCCGGGATCTCCGGCGCGGAGCGAAGGATCTACTGCGCGTGGCGAGGGGCTTGTCGTCGCGGGCTGGATCCTTCGTGCTCCGCGGCAGCCCGGCCGGTGGGGAGGATGACAGCGGGCGGGCTTTGCGTGTTTCCGGCGGCGAAATTATTCGCGACTGGAAAAGTTTTCAGGTTGTGCGGTACAGGCGGAACTCCGGGATGACCTCGCCGTCGGCGCCGATGGCGACGGGGCGGTCGCCGGTGCCGGGGGCGGCGCTCCAGCGGATCGTGTCGCCCTCGGCGTCCAGGAGTTCGAGGTAGCGCGCGATGCCGGCGTGGGTGGTGTCCGCGTGCAGGTAGAAGCGGTTCCCCAGGTGCTTCACCCAGACCCAGTCGTCGCCGTCGTAGAGGTCCTCGTCGCTGGTGGAGGTCTCGCGGATCACCTCGCCGTCCGAGGCGTCGGCGTGCCAGGCGCGCAGGGCGTCGTGGAACTCGTCGCGCGGAATCGCCGACCTGCGCGGGACGTGCTCCATCCCCCCGGAAAAACGCCCCCTCACGGGTGCCGCGCCTCCCGCCAACGCTCCGGCACCCAGAGCTGCTCGTCGAGCGGCAGGTCCACGCGCAGGTTGGAGTACTCCTCGTGGAACACCCGCGCGCCGCCCGCGACGATCTCCACCTCCATGGCGACCCATCCCCCGCCCGCGCGCTCGTAGCGGTTGAAGCGCAGGTCCTGCGCGGCCCCGCCGTTGGGCGAGGGCGACAGCAGCCTCACGAAGACGAGCCGCTCCGCGTCTACCCAGAACTGTTTGCTCGTCGTGTCGCCCTCGGCGGCGCCCACCACGTAGGCGGGGCGGCCCTGCCAGACGGCGCGGTGGAAGCGGCTCGTGTCGAAGCCGTCTTCGCGGAGGATCTCCGCGGTGCGCTCGGGGGGCTGGGCGTACACGTCGAAGCCGAGCGTCATCAGCTCGTTGCGGCCCTTCTGGCGCCGCGCCAGCGTGTCGCCGGCAAAGGTGTAGGTGCTGTCGCCCGAGAAGATCACCCCGCGCCCGTCGCCACGTTCTATGCGCAGCCGTCCCGGGATGGCGCCGTACTCCTGCCACGTCTCCTCTCGCGGCGGGCGGCCCGGAGGGGAGAAGGTGGTCTTCTGCGTGAAGGCCAGGGTGCGATACCAGCGCCCGGCGTAGCAGCCGTGCATCGCGCGGATCAGCGACTCGCCATCGGTGACGGCGGCGCCCGGCCCCGCGGTCGCCGCGGGGGCGCATGCGGAGGCCAGGAGGGTGGCGGCCAGAATCAGGGTGCGGAGCTTCATGGGATGCGGCGATGTAGTGCTTTCCGGTCACGTCTCGTGTGCGTGCGGGAAGCTAGCGTGCGGAGCGCCGTGGTGCCAGAACGTGCCGGGGATTCGCGCGGGGTGGACGGTGCGTCGGGCGGGCGGTGGGGCCGGGTCGGGGACGGGCGGCCACTCGGGGCCGCCCCTACGGGTGTTGGTGCGCGGAGCCGGGGTTCGGAGCGGCGGCGAGGGCGGGCAGACACGCAGGTCTGCCCCTACGGAGATCGGGGCAGGGGCGGGCACGGGCGCGATGAATCGCGCCCCTACCACGGCATTCGCCCCCTCTCTCGATGACAGGAGGGCGCAGCCCTCTCCTGTTATCGGGAGAGGGGGCAGCGAGGAACGAGCGGGG
>DASVVI010000222.1:0-3914 GCA_036386635.1 Longimicrobium sp. | reverse complement strand
CGTCAGTATTGAGATGATCGGACAAAGCTCAGTTTGCGTCGAGGCCAGAAAAAACGGCAGTCTCACACAGAGCCACAGAGGGGCAGGGAAAGAAGGGCAGGAGGGGTTCTCTGCGCCTTGTAGTTCCCTCTGTGCCCTCTGTGTGAGGCTGTTTATTTGGACATGGGCAGATACTCCGGCGCCGGCGGCTCGGGTGGAAGCGGAGGGCCGAACCGCACCTCGCGGCGCCCACGCGGAATCTCCACCCGCCACTGCCGCTCGCCCCGCGCATCGGAGAGGAAGAGGAACAGCACGGGGCGCTCGGTAGGCTCGACGGTGAAGTCCACGCGGAAGCGGCCCTCGCGCGCCAGGAGCGGCACCGGGCCGAAGAGGACGCGCTCGCCATCCTCCATGGAGAGCTCCAGCGCCTCGGGGCTCGTGGTGCGGCCCCACACCAGGTAGCCGTCGTCTCCTTCCCTGCGCGCCACCAGCGACAGCCCCGTGTCCTCCACCTCGCGCCCACCGCAGGCGGCGAGCGCGAGGAGGATGAAGAGGGCGGCGCGCTTCACTCCCGCGGACGCTCCCGCTGGCGCTGCTTGCCGCCGTACTGCTGCTCGCCGCGCGCGGAGATGCGGCCCAGGAGCACCCGCGAGGCGCGCACGTCGTGGCCCAGGTCGATCAGCAGGAGCACCACGTCCGCGCTCCCCCAGAGGATGGCGGCCAGCACGCCGGCGCGCACCACCTCGGCCAGGAGCGGAAGGAGCGCGTTGAGCCCCTCCGAGGCCACACCCAGCACGATCTCCAGCACCATGGCGATCAGCACCAGGAACGACACGATCTTGAAGAGCCGCGCGATGTACTGGAGCCCCACGTAGGGCTCGGTGTCCTCCGCGCGGATGGAGCCGGGCGCGGTGCGCTCGCGCGCGATCCGCGCCTCCTCTTCCGTGGGCGGGCGTCCCGCGGGCGGGGTGGTGGCCGCGGGCTCCGCGTGCAGGAGCGTCTGGTCGTCCGGACGCTCGGGGGTGGCGCCTCTCGTCTCGTCGCTCATCATCAACGCTCCCTTTCGCGCTGCCGCTGCCCGCCGTACTGCTGCTCGCCGCGGGCGGAAACGCGTCCCAGGAGGACGCGGGAGGCACGCACGTCGTGCCCAAGGTCAATCAGAAGGAGCACGATGTCCGCCGCGCCCCAGAGGATGGCCGCCAGCACTCCGTTCTGCACGATCTCGGCGAAGAGCGGGAGGACGGCGCGCGCGCCGTCGCTCGCCACACCCAGCACCACCTCCAGCACCAGCGCAAAGATCACCATGAAGGAGACGATCTTGAAGAGCCGCGCGATGTACTGCAGGCCGATGTAGGGCTCCGTGTCTTCCGCGCGCACGGAGCCGGGCGTGGTGCGCTCGCGCTCGATGCGGGCCGCCTCGTCTTCCGCGCTTCCGTGGCGGGTCGGGACCGCGCCGCGCGCCGCCGGGGCAAGGTCCGGGGCCGTGGTGCCCTGGCCCGCCGCGTGTGTCGTCGTCTCTTCCGGCCGCACAGGCGTGCGCTCGGCGCCGCCCTCCAGATCGTCGCGATCCATCCCCCCTCCGCCCGTCATCGTTGAGATGAGCCGCCCCGCCGCCGCTCCGGCGCGAAGAGCTCCCGGTCCGTGATCCCCACCCGCCGCGCCGTCTCGGCGGCCCACCCCAGCTGCGCGACCTGCCTCTGCGTGTGCCCGTCGC
Organism: Longimicrobium sp.; assembly: GCA_036386635.1. Classification (GTDB taxonomy): domain Bacteria; phylum Gemmatimonadota; class Gemmatimonadetes; order Longimicrobiales; family Longimicrobiaceae; genus Longimicrobium. The sequence goes on along the minus strand of DASVVI010000222.1, from coordinate 2,221 downwards.
TCCCCAGCGAAAAGCGGACCCCGGCCCGCAGCGCCTTCCCCAGGAGCCTGTCGTGCGGGAGACGGTAGCGGTTGGAGATCTCCAGCGCCACCCCGCTTTCGGCAAGGGCGTCGACGTAGCGGTCCTCGCGCTCGCCGGTCCACCAGGCGTCCACGTCGCTCTCCAGGTCGAACAAAGCGGGCGGTGTGAGCGTGGAATGGGCCGCGATGTGGATGGGCATGGTGCGCACCATGTCGCAAAGGTTGTCCACCATCACGTCCATCACCTCCTGCGGCCGCCCTTTCCACGGATCGGGAAGCTCCTGCCACCAGGGGGAGCCCATGGTGCCGTCGGGAAGGTAGAAGCCGTGGTTGGAGCCCACGCGGTAGTCGAAGCGGTCCATCACCTCGGCGGGAAGCTCCTTCCACATCTCGTCGCACCAGCAGAACTCGCCGGAGCGGAAGACGGGGGCGTCCTCCAGCACGTCCAGGTAGGCGCGCACGCGGGCCTCGGTGGAGAGGAAGCGCTGGGTGTTGCGGCTGGACACGTGGTCCGCGATCCCCATCTCGACGCCCAGCTCTCGCGCGCGGGCGACGACCCGCTCCAGCGGCAGGTCGCCGTCGGACATGTTGGTGTGGCAGTGGAGGTCCTGCCTCCCGAGCCGTTCCGCGCTCACGGGCGCCCCGCCGCCATCCGCACCCCGTAGCGATCCTTGTACGCCTGCTCCGCCCTCTGCAGTGCGGCCCACCCCGCCTGCCCCTCCGGCCCCAGCCGCTCGCGTGGGACGCGGCGCGTGGGCCACGGCGCCATCGGTGCGTTCAGATCGCCCTGGTAGAGCGACATGGTCGCGTACACGATGTCCTCCACGGCCCGCTCCCGCGCCTCGGGTGCGATGCGGTTGAGCGCCACCACGGTGCGCAACGCCCCGCGCGAGAAGACGTCGGCCAGGAAGGTGGAGTACTCGTCGCGGCGCTCGGCGCTCTGCGGGGCCCCGGCGCGCGACAGGAGGCCGCGCAGCGCGGGCGCGTCCTCCTTGACGCCGCGCTCCACCAGCTCCGCCGCCACCGCCACCCAGGCCGAGTCGCCGGGAGCGTTGAGCTGCGCGTCCAGCCGCGTGAGGAGCTGCGTCGTGGTGACGCGGTCGAGCGGGTTGGGGCGGCGCGGGACGCGGCGGGCGCTGCGGGTGAAGCGCGCCACGCTGTCCGGCTGCTCCTCGTTGAGCACCTCGGACTCGCCCACGATCATCACCGGCGTCCCCACCTGCACGTTGTGGAAGAGGCGCACCGCGTTCGCGTTGGACAGGCGGATGCATCCGTGCGACACGCGCCGCCCCAGCAGCTCCGGCTTGTCGGTGCCGTGGATGGCGAGCTCGTTCCCCAGGAAGACGGCCGCCGCGCCCAGCCCGCCCTCCTCCTTGCGGAGCGGCGAGTCCTGCGGCGGCACGGGGCGCTTGTTCTCGATGAACCACCAGTCGGGGCGGAACCAGGCGGGGTTCAGCTCCTTGTACTGCACCTGCATGGTGCCGCTGGGCGTGTGGAACTGCCACTGCCGCCCCGTGCGCGTGCTGAGGCGGAAGCCCGTTCCGGTGCCCACGGGCGCGCGCCACAGGACGCGCTCGCCGTCCATGAAGCGCAGCTCGTTCCGCTCCACGTCCACCACCACGACCTTGCGGTCCGGCACGGGAAACGTGGGCGCCGGCGGCGGGGCGGGGGGAGGCGGCGCGGGCTTGCGGCTCCCCCCCATCGTGGAGCATGCGCCCATCAGGAGCGCGGCGCACAGGGCCAGCGGCGCGCGCGCCGCGAACGATCGGTTCATCATGCGACTCATACGGCTGCTTCTTTCTCGCGCGGAAGACAAGGTCGTGCACGAGGTTGCAACCTGTGCGCCAGGGTACCCGCGGGGCAAGTACAGGCGCCCTCACCCCCGTCTCGTTACACTCGACTGCCCCCTCTCCCGATAACAGGAGAGGGCTGCGCCCTCCTGTCATCGTGAGAGGGGGCTGGAACTCTGCGTGCGTCGCGCCAATCCCTCGTAGGGGCGCGATTCATCGCGCCCGTGCCCGCCGCTGCCCCGTCCCCTGCTCTCCGCACACAAACCCGTAGGGGCAGACCTGCGTGTCTGCCCACCCTTGCCCACACCCCGACCTCTGCCCCTTCGCACCCGAATCCCGTAGGGGCCGCCCCATGTGGCTGCCCGTGCCCGCCGCCGCGCCTGCCCCCGCCGCAGGCACCGATACCCGCCC
>DASVVI010000221.1:0-2030 GCA_036386635.1 Longimicrobium sp. | reverse complement strand
GTCTTGCCGCACCCGCTGGGCCCGAGGAGCGTGAGGAACTCCCCCGCCGCCACCTCCAGCGACACGTCGTCCACCGCGGTGGTGTCGCCGAAGCGGCGGGATAGGGAGTCGAGGCGGAGCATGAAGTCAGTGCGTGAGTGTGTGAGTGCGCCGAAAGGCCCCCTCCCCCCGACCCCCTCCCCCGCCTGCGGGGGCGCAGGGCGGGTGAGGGGGAGAAAACCGCGTGCGTCGCCGATGCCCGTCCTTCGCCCCGCCCCAACCTCCGCTTTCCGCGGCAGAATCTCGGAGGGGCAGACCTGCGTGTCTGCCCGCCCTCGCCCTCGCCCCCGCCCCGACGCCCGCCGCGCGCACCATCCGTCGTAGGGGCGGCCCCACGTGGCCGCCCGTGCCCGGCCACACCCCGACCCCTGCCGCCGTGCCCAACAACTCCCCCCTCTCTCGATAACAGAGGCGCCAGCCTCTCCTGTTATCGGGAGAGGGGGGCCGGGGGGGTGAGGGCCTACCGCCCCTTCCCCCGCACGTGCTCGTCCCAATGCCGCATCCACTCGGGCGAGCGCTGCTGGAGGCGGGCCCAGTCCATCGGCTCGGCCTTGATCTGGGCGCGGGCCTGGCGCAGGCGCTCGGGGAGCGAATCGGCCGGGATGTCGGTGCGGGCGGGGAGGCGAGCGAAGTCGCGCGCGGCGGCCAGCACGGCCGGGGTGCCGCCCACGAACTCGGCGAACTCCTGCGCCCGCTTCGCGTTCGGCGCGCCGCGAACCACCGCCACCGCGTCCACCAGCAACGGCGTGCCACTACGCGGAAAGACGTAGGCGATGGGGTACTTGCCCTGCAGCGCGTCGATGTCCGGCATGTCCCACAGCGTGATCAGACCTTCCTGGCGCGCCAGCTTCTGGTACAGGAGCGTCGGGTTTAGGACGTAGTCCTTGGTGTGCGCATCGAGGCGGCGGAGCCACTGGAATCCCTGCGCCGTGTCGCCGGTGGCGCGTACACTGCGGTCGATCATCATCCCGAAGATGGTGCGCATGGTGCCGCTCGCCATCGGGTCGCGGATCAGCACCTTGCCCTTCCACTTCGGGTCCAGCACCTCGTCCCAATCCTTGGGCGCGTCTGCCGCGGAGACGATGGCGGAGTTGTACGCGATCACCTCCGGCGTGACGTAAGTGCCGTACCAGTAGCCCCTTGGATCCTTGGCATCGGCGGGGAGGCCGGCGGCCCAGGTGGGGGTGAAGCGCGCCAGGAGAGAGTCGCGCGCTGCGTCTTCGAAGGTGCCCGCGGGCGCGCCCCACCACACGTCCGCCTGCGGGTTCGCGCGCTCGCTGCGCAGCCGGTCCAGCACCTCCTGCGAGCCCATGTCCACCGTCTGCACGTCCACTTCGGGGTGCATCGCCTCGTACCGCTTCTCGAACGCCTGCAGCATGTCGCGGCCGTGCGGCGAGTACACGGTCAACGTCTCGCGCCCGTCGCCGCACGCGGCAAGGAGGAGGGCGGCGAGCGCCGCGGTGCGTCGGATCATCGGGCTTGTCGTGTAGGTGCGCATCATGGAGCGTTGCCGGCTGTCGCCTGACCTCTCTTCCCCAGCGCCAGCAGGTTGGCGAACAACCGCCACGCGCCCGGCACCCCCTCCGGAAGCTGCCGAAAGAAAGCCAGACCGGTGTAGACGTACGTCCCCTGGCCCAACTTCGCCGCCAGCAGCCCGCCCCGCAGCGGCTCCTCGCCCGGGTCGCCCGTCTGCAGGAGCGGGGTGTACCGCGGGTCCCACGTCTCCGCGAAGTACAGGCCGCGCTCCTGCTCCCATCCCGCGAAGTCCGCATCGGTGATGCGGTTGGGCGTGGTGAACACTGGGTGTGACGGTTCCAGCAGGCGCACCGGCGCGTTTTCGTCGGTCACGCGGCCGTGTGGGCGGGCCATGGTGAGCGGATAGGGGGCGAAGTTGCCCTCGACCATTTCGTATTTGTTGTATTGCACAACCAAGGTTCCGCCGCGCCGCACCCAGTCCAGCAGGCGGGCGTTATGGCGGGCGAGATCGGGGC
>DASVVI010000220.1:0-1684 GCA_036386635.1 Longimicrobium sp. | reverse complement strand
CGGCGGGCGAGCTGCGGAGCGTGGTGTAGGGCCGCGGTCGAGGGCCGTGCTGTAGGGGCGGTGCGGGGGCGTGTCAAGCGCGCCAGCCAGCTCGGCCCTTGCGTGGCGCGCCTAAGTCCAGTTAATTCGGGGTCTTGGCCGAAATTTCCCTCGCCATCGGAGCGCCACTGTGAAAGTCCGCAGCAGCGTGAAGCCGATCTGCGAGCACTGCAAGGTCGTGAAGCGCGACGGCGTGACTCGCATCATCTGCAAGCGCAACCCCAAGCATAAGCAGCGTCAGGGCTAATGGCACGAATTGCCGGCGTCGATCTCCCTCGCGACAAGAAGGTCGAGATCGGACTTACGTACATCTTCGGGATCGGGCGCTCCACGGCGCAGAAGATCCTCGAGACGACGGGGATCACCCCCGCGCAGCGCATCCGTGACCTCACCGATGCCGACGTGGCGCGCCTGCGCGCCGAGATCGAGCGGGCGTACAAGGTGGAGGGGGCGCTCCGGACCGAGACCGCGATGAACGTGAAGCGGCTCATGGACATCGGCTCCTACCGCGGGATCCGTCACCGCCGCGGGCTGCCGGTGCGCGGCCAGCGGACGCACACGAACGCCCGCACGAAGCGCGGGCCCCGCCGCGCGATCGCCGGCAAGAAGAAGGTCACCAAGTAATGGCTACGGCGAAGAAGACCAAGAAGGTCGTCGACGCGGAGGGCGTGGCGCACATCCAGGCCACGTTCAACAACACGACGATCACGATCACCGACGCGCGCGGCAACGCGATCGCGTGGGGGTCCTCCGGCAAGGCCGGGTTCAAGGGCTCGAAGAAGAGCACCCCGTTCGCGGCCACGGTGGCCAGCGAGGGGGCGGCGAAGGAGGCGATGACCGCCGGCGTGCGGCGCGTGCACGTGCGCGTGCAGGGCCCGGGCTCGGGGCGCGAGAGCGCCGTGCAGGCGCTCGCCGCCGCCGGGCTCACGGTCAAGTCCATCAAGGACGTGACGCCGATCCCGCACAACGGCTGCCGGCCGCCGAAGCGGCGGAGGGTCTGACCGATGGCGCGTTACACGGGCCCCAGCTGCCGGCAGTGCCGGCGCGAAGGGACGAAGCTGTTCCTGAAGGGCACCAAGTGCTTCACCGAGAAGTGCCCCGTCGAGCGTCGTCCGTACGCCCCCGGCCAGCACGGCCAGGCGACGGCGCGCCGCCGCAAGGTCTCTGAGTACGCGAAGCAGCTGCGCGAGAAGCAGAAGATCAAGCGCATCTACGGCATCTCGGAGAAGCAGTTCCGCAACACGTTCGAGAAGGTCGCGACCCAGCAGGGCGTCACGGGCCACAACCTCCTCGCGGCGCTCGAGAGCCGCCTCGACAACATCGTGTACCGCATGGGGTTCGCGCCGAGCCGCAAGGCCGCGCGCCAGCTCATCCGGCACCGCCACGTCGAGGTCAAGGCCCGCCTGGTCGACATCCCCTCGTACCAGGTGCGCCCCGGCGAGGAGGTGCGCGTGAAGCAGGCCTCGCGCGAGATGCCGCTCGTGGTCGCGTCGATGGACCAGTCGTCGCGCGGCGCGCCGCTCAGCTGGATCGCCGTCGACAAGGAGTCGTTCTCGGGCCGGGTGCTGGAGCGCCCGCAGCGCCAGAGCATTCCGATCGCCGCCCAGGAGCAGCTGGTCGTCGAGCTCTACTCCAAGTAAAGGGA
>DASVVI010000219.1:0-2241 GCA_036386635.1 Longimicrobium sp. | reverse complement strand
GTTCTCTCCCTGCGTCTCTGCGCCTCTGCGTGAGACAAGCCGGACAGAATGCACACCGGATTCCCGCAAATGGCATCACATATTCCACGAGTCGATCAATGAGCATCCGAAAGCTTGTCGCCGGGGTTGGCACCGTTCAGGAACCGGACGCGGTACTCCAGGCCGCCGCGGGGCTGTCCGAGCGCTCGGGGCTCCCGCTGGAGCTGGTGCACGCCTTCGACGTGTCCGACCCCTTTGTGGATACCTATCTCCGCCTCTCCACCCACGCGAGCGATCCGCTGCGGCACTACGCGGAGGGGATGCAGGCGCGGCTGGAGGGGCTGGTCGGCGGCATGGCGGGCGAGTGCGAGGTTCACTGTCGCGCGGAGGCCGGTGAGGCCCCGGCCGTCCTCCACGATGCGACCTGTGGCGGCGACTGCCTCCTCGTCGTCGGGCCCACGCGGCGCGGACGTGTGGGGGCGGCGCTCCTGGGCACTACGGCGCAGCGGGTGCTCCACGGCGCGCGGACCCCGGTCCTGGTGCTGCACGGCGAGCTCGCCGCCTGCCCGCGCGTCCTCTTTTGCGTGGACCTGGGCTCGCCGCGGGCGCTGCGGATGGTGGAGGAGGGACTCGCGGTAATCCACGCCCTCTGCGACAAGGGCGCGGTCGAGGCCCGCGTCCTCCTGGTGGTCGGATTGGAGATGGACCTCCCCATTCCGGGTCTCCACGACCATCTGGCCAGCGCGGCGCGGGAGCGGCTGGACGCGTTCGTGGCGGAGCTCCCCGAGGGCGTCCGGGTGGAGACGCGAATCAGGACCGGCGCTCCCGCCCGCGAAGCCGTAGCCGAGGCAGCGGAATGGCCCGCGGAGCTGGTCGTCGTGGGAAGCCACGGGCGCAGCGGCGGCGCGAGAGCGATCCTGGGCAGCGTGGCCGAAGCCGTCGTGCGCGATTCGCCCTGCAGCGTCCTCGTGATCCCCTCCGAACTGGACGCGCCGCTACACGCCGGCTGACGACGGGGCGGAGCCGGAGGGAAGCCAGAAAGAGAAGGTTGCGCCCTCGCCGGGCTCGCCGGACACCGTGAGATCGCCGTCCAGGAGGCGTGCGATCAGGCGGCTGATGGCGAGGCCGAGCCCGTGGCCGCTCGCCTGATCTGCGGAGTGCAGCCGGTGGAACTCGCCGAAGATGCTCTCCCGCTCGGCGAGCGGAATTCCCGTGCCGTTGTCGCTCACGTGGGCGGCGACCCATTCGCCGGAGCCGCGCTCCGCATCCCCCTCCAGCCGCAGGACGATGCGGCCGGGTGGCGGCGTGTACTTGATCGCGTTCGTGAGGAGGTTGCCGAGCACCTGGCGTACGCGCGCGGGGTCCGTGTGGACCCGCACCGGCCCGTCGCCTTCGCGGCTGAGGACGTGCCCCGCGGCTTCGGCGGCGCCACGATGCTCCTCCACCGCCTCCATCGCCAGCAGCCGCAGGTCGACCGCCTCTCGGGTGACGGGCAGTCCGCCGCTCTCGGCGAGGGACAGATCCAGGAGATCGGTGATCAGCGCCAGCGCGCCACCGATCCCGCGGCGCACCCCGGCTACCCACTTCTCCTGTTCCGGAAGGAGGGTACCTTCCAGCTCCATCTCCAGGAGCTGCGCGTATCCGTCCGCCGCGCCGAGCGGGTTCTTGACGTCGTGGGTCACACCTCTGAGCAGCCGGGTGCGCGCCTCCATCGCCTGCGTCACCGCAAGCAGGAGCGCCTCCTGCGCAAGCACGGCGTTCCGCGCCTCGGTGGTGTCGCGCAGAACCACCGTGTACACCCGCTCGCCTCCCACGTCCAGCTTGGAAATGGATGCCTCGGCCGGAAACTCCTCGCCGTCCTTGCGGCGCCCCGCGATCTAGCGCCGCTCCCCCATCCGCCGCGCCACCTCGGGCGACTCGCCGAAGTTGCGGACGTGCTGTTCGTGCACGCCCCGCACGCTCTCCGGCAGGAGCATCGTAAGAGGCTCGCCGAGCACCTCCTGCCGCGTGTACCCGAAGATGTGCTCGGCCCCCTCGTTGAACAGGATGATCCGCTGCGCCTCGTCCACCGAGATGATGGCCTCCGCGGCGATGGAGATGATCCGCGAGAAGCGCTCTTCGGAGATTTCGGCGGCCGACTGGGCGCGCTTCGCCTGCCGCATCAGCCGCGAGTTGTCTATGGCGATGGCGGCGCGCGCGGCGAGATCCTCGCCCACCATCCGGTCTTCGGCGGTGAACGAGTCGTCGTGGTTGGGACTGACG
>DASVVI010000218.1:0-4663 GCA_036386635.1 Longimicrobium sp. | reverse complement strand
GAGAGCCAGCGCCGTGCGGCGGTCGCACAGCGGTCGTGCCACTTCGGCCGCGCCCTCTTCCCCGTGATCAATCCGGATACGGGCGAGGTGGCGCTGGAGCGCGACGAGTTCCCGCGCCCCGAGACGACCATGGAGGCGCTGGCGGCCCTTCCCGCCGCCTTCACCGGGCTCGGCGCCACGCCGGCGGGGCCGAACGGCGAGACGATGGACGAGCTGATCCTGCAGCGCTACCCGCACGCGGCGCGGGTGGAGCACCTGCACACCGCCGGCAACTCCAGCGGCATCGTGGATGGAGCCGCGGCCGTGCTGCTGGCGTCCGAGGGGTACGTGCGACGCACGGGTGTGAAGCCGCGCGCGCGCATCCGCTCCATGGCCGTGTACGCGGAGGACCCGCTCATCATGCTCACCGCGCCCACCGAGACGGCGCGCAAGGCGCTGCGCAAGGCGGGGATGGAGACGGCGGACGTGGACCTGTGGGAGATCAACGAGGCGTTCGCCGCCGTCCCGCTGCAGGTGATGCGCAACCTGGCGCTGGACCCGGAGCGGGTGAACGTCAACGGCGGCGCCATCGCGCTCGGCCATCCGCTTGGCGCCACGGGGGCGATCCTACTGGGCACCGCGCTGGACGAGCTGGAGCGCCGCGGCCTCGCCACCGCGCTCGTCACCCTCTGCATCGCGGGCGGCCAGGGCGTGGCGACGATCCTGGAGCGGGTGTGAGGAGGGCGCGGCGCCTCCCTTGCACCGCGCCCTCCACGGCGGCAACGTGAGAGCCGTCTTCGGCAGGTCGTCATTTCCGCGGCGGAGGGTTGTGCGATGCGAGTGATGGTGGTGGGTGCGACGGGGATCATCGGGAGCGCGGTGGTGGATGCGCTGGGCGGGCACGAGGTCATCCGCGTAGGAAGCAGCAGCGGCGACGTGCGGGCCGACATCTCGCGCCCCGAGTCGATCCGCGAGCTGTTTGCGGGCGTGGGCCAGGTGGATGCGGTGGTCTCGTGCGCGGGGAGCGCGCGCTTCAACCCGCTGGCGGAGCTGAGCGACGACGACTTCGCCTTCAGCATGGCGAACAAGCTGATGGGGCAGGTCAACCTGGTGCGGCTGGGGATGGAGCACGTGCGCGACGGCGGCTCCATCACCCTCACCAGCGGCATCCTCAGCCAGGTGCCCATGCCGGGGAGCGCGGCCATCAGCATGGTGAACGCGGGCGTGGAGGCGTTCGCGCGCGCCGCCGCCCTCGAGGCGCCGCGCGGCATCCGCGTGAACACCGTGAGCCCGCCCTGGGTGAGCGAGACGCTGGTGCAGATGGGCCGCGACCCGTCCGGCGGCCTCCCGGCGGCGACCGTGGCGAAGGCGTACCTCAGCAGCATCCAGGACGAGGTCAACGGCACCGTCATCGACGCGCGCCGCTTCGCGTGACGGGCGGCACACCTCTCAAGATCGGCATCGTCGACCAGTCCCCCGTGCCCACCGGCGGCACGGGGGTGGAGGCGGTGCGCAACACGCTGGAGCTGGCGCGGCTGGCGGAGCGGCTCGGCTACTCGCGCTACTGGCTGGCCGAGCACCACAGCACCAACTCCTTCGCGGGCTCCGCGCCGGAGGTGCTGATCCCCATGGTCGCCGCCGCCACTACGACGCTGCGGGTGGGCTCGGGCGGCGTGCTGCTGCCGCACTACTCGCCCTTCAAGGTGGCCGAGCAGTTCCGCGTGATGGAGGCGCTCTTCCCCGGCCGCATCGACCTCGGTATCGGCCGGGCGCCGGGCGGCGACGCGCGCGCGGTGATGGCGCTGGGCTACGGGCGCAGCATCTCCATCGAGCACTTCCCCCAGCAGGTGGCGGAGCTGATCGGCTGGCTGGAGAACTCGTACGACAAGCGCCACCCGTGGGGCCGCGTCCGCGCCATGCCCCGGGGCGACACCATCCCGCAGCTCTGGCTCCTGGGCTCCGGCGGCGGCAGCGCGGGGTACGCAGCGCAGATGGGCCTCAGCTTCACATTCGCCCAGTTCATCAGCGGCGAGGACGCTGCCCCCACCCTGCGCGCCTACCGCGAGCGCTTCCTCCCCGGCCCGCACCTCCCTGAGCCGCGCGCTTCCCTCGCCGTCGGCGTCATCTGCGCGGACACGGACGGCGAGGCGTGGCGCCTCTCCTCCTCGCTGGAGATCTGGCGCCGCCGCATCGCCATCGGACGCGACCGGGGCATCCCCTCCCCCGACGAGGCGCTGCGCGAGCTGGGCGAATCGTGGCGCCTCCCCGACCTCGGCACCGACGGCGCCCGCGCCGTCGTCGGCGACGCCGGGCACGTCGCCGCCGAGCTCCGCCGCCTCGCCGCCCGCTCCGGCGTAGACGAGGTCCTCGCCGTCACCGTAACCCACGACCACTCCGCCCGCCTCCGTTCCTACGAGCTGCTCGCCCAGGCGCTGGAGCTCACGCCGGCATAAACAGCAGCCTCACGCGGAGACGCGGAGACGCGGAGAGAACAACCAAGAGCTTTTCCTCTGTGGCTTGCAGTTCCTTTTGTGTTCTGTGTCGGGCTTTTCTCTTCTGTTCTCCCTCCGTGTCTCCGCGCCTCCGCGTGAGACCTGTTGTCACGATGCCTGCGCCCCGCGGCGCCAGCTTTGCAGGAACCGCACGCTGCCCGTGTCGCCCGGAACCCGCTCCCGGACCGTCGTGCTGCGTACCGATTCCACCCCGGAAGAGCGCTACCGCGCCTTCGTCGAGCAGAGCTCGGAGGGGATCTGGTGCTTCGAGTTCGATCCGCCCGTGCCGCTGGACGCGCCGGTGGACGAACAGATCGAGCACGCGTACCGGCACGGGGTGCTCGTGGAGTGCAACGACGCCATGGCGCGGATGTACGGCTACGAGCGCGCCGCCGACCTGCTCGGCACCCCCTTGGTCGACTTCCTCCCGCCGAGCGACCCGGCGAACGTCGAGTACCTCCGCACCTTTTTGGACACCGGCCACCGCCTGACCGACGCGGAGACGCGCGAGCTGGACCGCGACGGCAACGAGCGGATCTTCGCCAACAACCTGGTCGCGATCCACGAGGGCCCCACCATCCCGCGCGTCTGGGGCACGCAGCGCGACATCACCGCCCAGAAGCGGATGGAGGCGCAGCTCATCGCCGCCCGGCGCGAGGCGGAGCGCGCCCGCCAGCGCACCGACCTCCTGAACGAGGCCGGCGCCGTCCTCGCCTCCACGCTGGACTTCGACGCCACCCTCGCGGCCGTCGCGCGGCTGGCCGTCCCCGTCTTCGCCGAGGCGTGCATCGTGGACGTGGTGGGCGCGGAGGGCGGGGTCGATCACGTGGAGGCGATCCACGCCGACCCCACCAAGCAGGCGCTCCTCCGCGAACTGCGCCGCCGCTACCCGCCGCGGCCCGGCGACCCGGACCCCACCGCGGAAGCGATTTCCACACTGCGCCCCGTGACGGTCCACGCCGTGCCGGAGGAGACGCTCCGCGCGTGGGCACGCAACGAGCAGCACCTGCGGCTGCTGCGGGCGGTGCGGCCCCATTCCGCCATCGTGGTCCCCATGCTGGCGCGCGGCGAGGCGCTGGGGGCGCTCACCTTCGTGCGCTACGGCGACGAGGAGTACGCGGCGGCCGACGTCCCATTCGCGCAGGAGCTGGCGCGGCGCGCGGCGCTGGCGCTGGACCACTCGCGGCTTTACCGTGAGGCGCTGGCCGCGAACCAGGCCAAGGCGGACTTCCTGGCCACCATGAGCCACGAACTGCGCACCCCGCTCAACGCCGTGCTGGGCTACGCCGAGCTCCTGCTGATGGGGATTCCCGTCGAGGTGGCCCCCGCCGCGCAGGAGCACGTGCACCGCATCGGGCGGGCGACGCGGCACCTGATCTCCATCATCGAGGAGATCCTGGTGTTCTCGCGGATGGAGGCCGGGCACGAGACGCTGGAGCTGGCGCCGGTGGAGCTGGCCGAGCTGGCGCGCGAGGTGGCGGCCATCGTGGAGCCGCTGGCCGGGAACAAGCGGATCCGCTTCCGCACCGGCGAGCCGCCGGAGGGCCACGTGGTGACGGACGGACGCAAGCTGCGGCAGATCCTCATCAACCTGCTGGGGAACGCCGTCAAGTTCACGGACCGCGGAGAGGTGTCGTTCTCGGTGGAGCGCGGGCCGGGCGAGGTCCGGTTCCGCGTGGCGGACACGGGGGTGGGGATCGCGCCGGAGTTCCTGGAGCAGATCTGGGAACCGTTCCGGCAGGTGCAGGACCCGATGACGCGCACGGCGGGCGGCACGGGGCTGGGTCTCTCGGTGAGCCGCCACCTGGCGCGGCTCCTGGGCGCGGAGCTCACGGTGAGGAGCGTCTCCGGCGAGGGGAGCGCGTTCACCCTCCGCCTCCCCGCCTCGTGATGCGCCCGAAGCCGCAACCCGGAGTGGCAGGATGATCGAACAACGGCGCCAGCAATCCAGGCAGGTCACCGGCCGGGTCGCCGCCTGGTCGTGGTGGAAGCTGCTGCTGATCGCGATCGTGGTGATTCCGGGTGCGGTGGCGCTCGCGTACAACACCTCGGGGGTCGCGGAGGTCTTCCGTCCCCCCGCGGGCCCGCCGGACACGCTCAAGCACGTGGGCGCCCCGCTCCCCAAGCCGCCCATCCTGGTGGAGGCGCGCTACCTCCGCCGCGCGGTCATCAAGGAATCGCCTCGCGAGGCC
>DASVVI010000217.1:0-4297 GCA_036386635.1 Longimicrobium sp. | reverse complement strand
ATGGAGGCCGGCTCGTGCGCGGCGAAGCGGTCCAGCACCCCGGGGATGTCCTTGGGGATCCCGGCGCCCATCAGCACGTAGTCCACCCCGGCCAGCATGGCGCCGTACAGGGTGGCCAGGTTGGGCATCTGCACCTTGGTGAGGAGGTTGATCCCCACTACGCCGTCGTGCCCTTCCTTGGCCAGCCACACTTCCACGAACGACGAGAGCACGGTGAGCTGCTCGCGCACCCTGCTCACCATCTGCCGGTACATGGGGACGGCCTTGTACGGCTCGCCCGGCGCGCGCCCCTCGGGGAGGAAGTAGCTCTTGAGCACCGCCGCGCTGACTTCCGGAAGGGGGAAGTGCTCCATCGCGCGCCGGATGTGCCCGCCGATGTCGCCGTCCTGCAGGCGCCGCACCAGGAGCGAGTCGATGCACGTTCCGGAGACCACGCCCATCTGCCCCCGCATGGCGACTGCCTTGGCGAGGACCCAGTTGGAGACTCCGACGCCCATTCCGCCCTGAATGATCAGCGGATGGGAGAGCGCGGCTTCGTTCATGCGCTTGCGGGGTAACAGGTTGCGTGACCTTTGTGTGGTTTGGTCACTGAATCTACCGCGAAAGTGCCGGATGTGCAACGGGTTACGCATTTCGCGCCCCGAAAATGAGTGCGGCTCACTCGCGCCGAACCCGCGCACGCCCATCCAAATCCAGACTTTGCACGCCGGGTGCCATCGCAGCACGGGCGTTGCCCGGCGGGCGCCGCCGCGGGTATCTTCGGGCCTCGCGGCGGGCCCCGGAACCGGGAAATCCCGCTCCCGCATTCCCCGTCTCAGTCCTCTCAAGATGCCCGCGATTCCGCCCGCCACTCTCGAAGGCTGGTACGCCCTCCATCAGGTGTTCGCCCTTGATTGGGCCGCCCTGCGCGCCGCCGATGCCCCCGCGCTCGCCGCCGAAGCCTGCCGGCTCATGGAAGCGCTGGCCCCCGCGGGCGAGGGGTGGAGCGCGGCCTTTCGCATCGCCGCGGGCGACGGGGCGGACCTGCTGCTCGTGCACTTCCGCCCCACGCTGGACGAGGTGGCCGCCGTGCAGACCCAGGTGAAGGCGTCGGCGCTGGGCCCCTACCTGCGCACCGAGTACGACTACCTCTCTGTGACCGAGGCGGGGCTGTACCACGCCACCGCGCAGGCGGCGCGCGAGCACGGCGCGGGGACGGCGGAGCTCAGGGCGGCGCTGGAGGCGGCGAAGGCGGAGGAGCTCGCATCCGCGCACGTGCGCTCCAGGCTGTACCCCGAAGTGCCGGAGGGGATGCGCTACCTCTCCTTCTACCCCATGACCAAGCGGCGCACGGGGGCGGAGAACTGGTACACGCTGGACGTGGCGGAGCGCAGCCGGCTGATGCGCGACCACGGGATGACGGGGCGGCAGTACGCCGGGCGCGTCTTCCAGGTCATCACCGGCTCGGTGGGCTTCGACGAGTGGGAGTGGGGCGTGACGCTCTTTGCGCGCGACCCGCTGGAGTTCAAGCGCATCGTCACGGAGATGCGGTACGACGAGGCGAGCGCGCTGTACGGAGAGTTCGGGCGCTTCTTCACGGGCATTCGTCTTGCTCCCGAGGATTGGGAAGGAATCCTCGGGGCAGGCTCCGCGTGACGTGAGCCGCTCTCCTCACTCCGTCCGGGCAATCGCGTGCTGGCCCGGCGCGGGGTTCGCTCGTATCTTGACTGCATGAACCTGTCTACCCCCTTCGCCATCATCGGCGGCGCCATCCTGGGCCTGCTGTCGTCGTTCGGCCAGTTCTCCCGCTTCGTGGGGGACCTGATCCGCGCGCTGACGGACATCCGCACCTGGGGCCCGCTCACCGTGGGACAGATGCGAAGGCTTGGGGTGGACTCGCTCCCCATCGCGCTCTTCCTCTCCTGCTTCACCGGCATCGTGCTGGCGCTGCAGGCGTCGTACACCTTTACCGGCGCCATCCCGCTGTACTTCGTGGGCGCGCTGGTGACCAAGACGATGATCCTGGAGCTGGGGCCCGTGCTCACGGGTCTCGCCCTCTCCGGCCGCGTGGGCGCCAACATCGCCGCCGAGCTGGGGACGATGCGTGTTTCAGAGCAGATCGACGCGCTGGAGACGATGGCGTACAACCCCATCGCCTACCTGGTGGTGCCGCGCGTGCTGGCGGGTACCATCATGGTGCCGCTGCTGGTGATCTTCTCCAACGTGCTGGGGATCGCGTCGGGGTGGGTGACCTCCATGAACGTGCTGGACATGACCACCGCTCAGTTCGTGCGGGGCTCGCGCCTCTTCTACGACTCGTTCGACATCGTCTACTGCGTCATCAAGTCCACCTCGTTCGGGCTTACGATCACGGTGCTGGGGTGCTACCAGGGGTTCAACACCCGCGGCGGCGCCGAGGGCGTGGGGATCGCCACCACCCGCGCCGTGGTGCTGGCCAGCATGATGATCCTGGTGCTGGACGCCTTCTGGGCGCTGGTGCTCCTCCAGTGAGCATCCAGCTGCGCGGCATCCACAAGGGGTTCGGGGCCAAGAAGATCCTTCGCGGCCTGGACCTGGACGTGGACGAGGGGGAGACGATGTCGCTGGTGGGCTTCTCCGGCGCAGGCAAGTCGCTCACGCTCAAGCACATCGTGGGGCTGATGAAGCCCGACGCGGGCACGGTGCACGTGGACGGGCTGGAGGTGCCCACGCTGCCGCGCGAAAAGCTCTTCAAGCTGCGGCTGGACATGGGGTACGTCTTCCAGTTCGCCGCCCTCTTCGACTCCATGACCATCGGCGAGAACATCGCCATGGGGCTGCGCAAGAAGGGCGGGATGACGCAGGCGCAGATCCGCGACCGGGTGGAGGAGTCGCTGGCGCTGGTGGACCTGGCGGGGTTCTCGACGCGCTTTCCGCAGGAGATGTCCGGCGGGCAGCAGAAGCGCGCGGGGCTGGCGCGGGCGATCGCGTACCGCCCCAAGTACCTCCTGTACGACGAGCCCACCAGCGGACTGGACCCCGTCACCACCACCGTGATCGACCGGCTGGTGCTGCGGATGAAGAAGGAGCTGGGGGTCACTTCGCTGGTCATCACGCACGACATGAAGAGCGCGTACGCCATCAGCGACCGCATCGGGATGCTGTACGAGGGGAAGCTGGTGGAGGTGGGGACGCCGAAGGAGTTCCAGGAGACACGGAACCCCATCGTGCGCGCCTTCGTGGAGGGTGAGCCCGGGCTGAAGCACGACGCGGAAGACCCCCTGCCGATGGGCGGGGAGGGTGCCGCCGGCAAAGGGAGGAAGCGATGAAGTGGAAGAACGAGGCGCTGGTGGGCCTGGTGGTGATCGCCGGGATCCTGACCGCGCTGGCGGGGGCCGTGTGGCTGAGCGGCAAGTCGTGGAGCGGCGACGAGCGCACCATCACGGCAACCTTCCGCGGCGTGGGCGCGCTGGAGGTGGGGAACCCCGTGAAGCTGCGCGGCGTGAACGTGGGCCGCGTGACGGAGATCCGCCTTTCCGAGCGCGGCGACGGCGTGTTCGTGAACATGACGGTGCGCCCCGACATCACCATGCCGAGCGACGCGGGCGTGCTGCTGGCTAGCGAGTCGCTCTTCGGCGACTGGATGGCGCAGATCGTTTCGCGCGGCCAGTACCCGGACCTGGACTTCGTGGCCACGCAGCGGGGCCGCGTGCTCCCCGGCGCATCGCTCCCCGACATCTCCGAGCTGACGGCGGTGGCGGCGCGCATCTCCAGCGACATCGAGACGCTCTCCGCCCGCATCCAGCTCGCCTTCACCGAAGAGACGGCACTCACCATCCGGCAGACGCTGGAGAACGTGGGCGAGGTGAGCGACCAGCTGGAGGGCTTCATCGGCCAGCAGACGCGCACTTACGACGCGGTCTCGAAGAACGTGCTGGAATCCACCGCCAACGTGCGCAACGCCACGGCGACCGCAGCGCTGGCGGCCACGGACGTGCGCACCACCATCAACCGCGGCGACGTGCAGGCGATCCTGGCCAACGCCCGCCAAGCGAGCGCCAACCTGGAGGCGCTGAGCTCGCGGCTCAGCGCATCCACGGGCGGCATCCCCGGGGTCATCACGCAGGTGGACTCCACGGTCGCCGCATTCGGCGCGACGGCCAAGGCGCTGAACCAGACGATCACCAGCCTGCAGCCCTCGATGGCCGAGGTGGGTCCGATGATGGTGGAGGCGCGCCGCGCGATGACCACGCTGAACACCACCATCAGCGCGATCCAGCAGGGCAACGGCACCCTGGGCCGCCTTGCAACCGACCCCGCGCTCTACGAAGAGACGCAG
>DASVVI010000216.1:0-8416 GCA_036386635.1 Longimicrobium sp. | reverse complement strand
CTGATCATCACCCGAAGCGTTCTGGAGGCGAGGAGCAACGGCACCGGCGCGCTGGTCCGATTCGAACAGCACAACCACCTGAGCGATGTAGCGGTTCTTGACCAGGAGACCGAGGGCAGCCGGATCGTCCTGAAGAACGAGATCGTCCTGCAACTCTCCCCGGAGATCTTGGAACGGCTGGAGCCCGCCCTGGCCGACCGGCTGATTGCCGCAGTTGTCTCTCGGCTACTCAGCGAGGTGGTCGAGAAGACGGAGGCCACATGAGCCGGCGTGGATTCCCCTTCCGGATCTTCTCCATTCTCCGGGCGGCTTGGGCGTCCTTCTGGATCTTCATGCTCCCCAAGGATTTGTGGGGAGTGCTGTGCGTATGGCCCGCGTTGTTTCTTGCCGGAGCCAGCTACCTGTGGGAGCCGAGCGAGCAAGGCCTCCGGCTTATCGTGCTTGCCGCCGTATGGGACGCGGTGATGGGGTTCTGGCTGACGCTATCGGCGATGAACACCACGCAGAAGGCCCTGATCGCCACGATCACCCGCTTACGGGATTCTTCGTACACGCCCTTGGAATGGGACCGCATTCTGAGCCTGGGGCCGGACGCCTCGACGGTCATCAACCGGTCGAGCCGGATCAGCTACCTGGGGCGACAGGGACTCCCCTATAACCACAGCAAGGACGTGCGGTTCTTTCGCGTGGAGATGGGCGAATCGGGGGTGATTCCCTGCGGGCTCGGCGTGTTCAACATCCCGTTCTCGGAAACGGTGATCCTCGTGCGAGACGACCCCGAGAATGCAACTGTGGAGGAGCGGTTCGGCATGTACCACGAGATTGGGCATTCATTGGGAATCGAGTTTGCCCTGCAATCCGCGCTGCACAAGGGCGTGAAGCTTCCCTTGATGGCCGTGGCCCTGGGGGTGCTGGGGATGCCCCCCGGAAGGTCCTCGTGGCTGACGCTTTTCTGCACCATCGCCGGGCTTCTGCTGGTGCGCATGGCGCTGCAGAGGAGAGGCAGGAACTTCCGCGCGCTTTACGAGATGAAGGCGGACCAGTTTGCAATCGACTTTCTGAACGCCGACGAGAAGCGGTACGTGCTCGACAACCTCGACGACGTGCTCCCCGAAGACCAAGAGCTTTCCCCCCTGGAGCAGCAGACGCGGACCGTCGCCGCACGGGCGTTCCTGCAGACCGGTGTCGATCTCACCGAAAGTCATCCGGCGCTGTCGCCGTGGGCGTTCATCCTTGAAACTCAGCTGGCCGCGCTGAACCTGGGCGCGTGGATGATCATGCTTGCCGGCCTGATTGGTGCGCCAGGCACCGAGGTGGCCGAAGGCTTCAAGTGGCTCGTCGTGGCCGTGGTTGTTCTGACTGTATTGCGCTTCGTGAAGCATTACGTGAGGGGCTGGTTACTGGATCTGGTCCTCCTCGGGCGCGTCAGGTGGGAAGATGGCAAGTTCCGGTTGCGAAGGGGGCGTTTGTCCCCCGACCCGGTTTCCACGGCGTAAGGAGGGTTTCGCGCGGAAGGAGTGCTGCGTGTAGGTGGGATGGACCACCGCTCCGGCGTGGCTCTCAACAATCGGGTATGTGCAGCGGGTTGTCGGCCCGCTCGGAACAGGCTGACTGCCGGGGCGGAGACCGTCTGACGCTGGAACCCAGCCGAATAGAGAAGCCCCGCTTGGAATGATGCCGGCGGGGCTTCTACTTCATCGGATAAACACCCCGCTCAATCCGCCGCGACCGTCTCCTCCGCCTCTGCGGCTGCCCGGGCCAACGGCAGATACACCTCGCTCCCACGCTCCCTGAACTCCGCGCTCTTACCCGCCATCCCAGCCTCCGCCTCTTCCAGCTTGGCGGCGTAGTCGCGCACGTCCTGGGTGATCTTCATGGAGCAGAACTTGGGACCGCACATGGAGCAGAAGTGCGCGATCTTGGCGCCCTCGGCGGGGAGCGTCTCGTCGTGGTACGCCAGCGCCGCCTGCGGATCCAGCGCCAGGTTGAACTGGTCGCGCCAGCGGAACTCGAAGCGGGCTTTGCTCAGCGCGTCGTCCCACTCCTGGGCGCGGGGGTGGCGTTTGGCGAGGTCGGCGGCGTGGGCGGCGATCTTGTAGGTGATGACGCCCGCCTTCACGTCGTCGCGGTTGGGGAGGCCCAGGTGCTCCTTGGGGGTGACGTAGCAGAGCATCGCCGTGCCGTACCAGCCGATCTGCGCGGCGCCGATCGCGCTGGTGATGTGGTCGTAGCCCGGCGCGATGTCCGTGGTGAGCGGACCGAGCGTGTAGAAGGGGGCCTCGTGGCACCACTCCAGCTGCCGGTCCATGTTCTCCTGGATCAGGTGCATGGGGACGTGGCCGGGGCCCTCGTTCATCGTCTGCACGTCGAACTCCCAGGCGATCTTGTTGAGCTCGCCCTGGGTGCGGAGCTCGGCGAACTGCGCCTCGTCGTTGGCGTCGCGGATGGAGCCGGGGCGCAGGCCGTCGCCCAGCGAGAACGAGACGTCGTACTCGCGCATGATCTCGCAGATCTCGCGGAAGTTCGTGTACAGGAACGACTCCCGGTGGTGCGCCAGGCACCACTTGGCGATGATGCTACCGCCGCGGCTCACGATGCCGGTGAGGCGGTTGGCCGTCATCGGCACGTAGCGCAGCAGGACGCCGGCGTGCACGGTGAAGTAGTCCACTCCCTGCTCCGCCTGCTCGATCAGGGTGTCGCGGTAGATCTCCCAGGTGAGCTCTTCGGGGACGCCGCCCACCTTTTCCAGCGCCTGGTAGATGGGCACCGTGCCGATGGGAACGGGCGAGTTGCGCAGGATCCACTCGCGCGTCGCGTGGATGTTCTTGCCCGTGCTCAGGTCCATCACCGTGTCGGCGCCCCACAGGGTGGCCCAGCGCAGCTTGTCCACCTCTTCCTCGATGGAGGAGGTGACGGCCGAGTTCCCGATGTTGGCGTTGACTTTGACCTTGAAGCCGCGGCCGATGATCATCGGCTCCAGCTCGGGGTGGTTGATGTTGGCGGGGATGATGGCCCGCCCGCGCGCCACCTCGTCGCGCACGAACTCGGGGCTCATCCCCTCGCGCAGCGCGACGTACTCCATCTCGGCGGTGACCTCGCCGCGGCGGGCGTAGGACATCTGCGTTACGCCGCCGGTACCGCGGAGGATGGGGCGGCGGAGCGAGGCGGGGATCAGCGACGAGTGCGTGAGTGCGTTAGTGCGTGAGTGCGTTGGGTTCGGGCGCACTTCCGCACTCACGCACTCACGCACTTCTTTTACGTCGCCACGCGCGCGGATCCACTCGGCGCGGAGCGGGGCGAGGCCCTCGCGCACGTCGCCGCCCAGCGGGCCGCTGGTGTCGTAGACGCGCAGCGGCGGCTCGCCGCCGGAAAGGACGATCTCGCGCATGGGGACGCGGATGCCGGCCGGTCCGTCCACGTAGACTTTGCGCGACGCGGGGAAGGCGTCGCCGTAGTCGCCGGTGGCCGGGGCGGTGGCGGTGTCGGGGCGGGCTCGGTCGATCATCGTGCGTCTCCATGCTGCGGAAGCGGGATGATCCGGACCGGTGCGGGGGGGCGGGCGGATGCCGGGCGGCGCCTTAAACGAACGAAACAGGCGCCACGCCGGAGCTCCGGGGTGGCGCCTGGATGCACGGATGCGCATCGGCCGGGGTGAGCGGCGCGGGCGGACCAGTCCATCGGATGCGACACGCCGCGCTCCCTACGCCGGTGTGAACCGGATCAGGTTCCAAGGGACTGTCTCAACTCCGCTGATCGCAGCGAAGTACCCCTGGCGGCTTGGTGATGTGAAGGTAATCGCGGCGCGCCGGGCGCACCAGTGCGCGGGAGCGGCTCGTACCGCATGCCGCCGCCGAGCTTCAAACGTTTGGGCGGAGTCCGGCATCTCAGCGCTAGAGTCCTGGAATTCACGAGTGACTGGAGCGGAGATGAAGAAGACCTTCGTATTGCTGTGGATGCTGGCGCTGCCGGCGGCGGTATCGGCCCAAGCGGTGGCGCGTCCCGAGGTCCTGGTCGTCGGCACGTTTCACATGGGCAACCCGGGGCGCGACGTCCACAACATGCAGGCAGACGACGTGCTTTCGCCGAAACGCCAGCAGGAGATGGCGGAGCTGACTGCGGTGCTCAGGAGGTTCCGGCCCACGAAGATCGCGGTCGAAGCCGCGGTGGGGAGCAGAGCGGTCGCGCAGCGCTACACGGACTATCTGGCGGGGAAGTACACCCTGACGCGCAACGAGACCGACCAGATCGCGTTTCGGTTGGCGCGGGAGCTGGGGCACACGGCGGTGTACCCGGTAGACGTGGACGGCGACTTCCCCTTTCTGCGCGTGCGGAACTACGCGGTGGCCAACGGCCGGCAGCAGCAGTTCGCGGCGGTGCAGGCGCAGGTGGCCGCGCGGGTGAAGGCGCACGACGACTTCCTGCGGACCCACACCCTCCTGGAAATGCTGCGCTACATGAACGCCGACTCCGTGGCGGCCCAGGGCATGGCGGACGACTACGCCCTGATCCAGTTCGGCGAGCCGTACGAGTACGCGGGCGCCGACCTGATCGCCGCCTGGTTCCAGCGCAACATCCGCATCCACCACAACATCCGCGCGCTGATCACTTCCCCTGAAGAACGGATTCTCGTGATCTACGGCGCCGGACACCTCGGCTGGCTCCGGGAGAACTTCCGGCACGACGGAACGGTGCGGGTGCGGACGCTGTCCGAGCTCGCCGGAGAGCCTGCCGCCCGATAACCATCCACCGGATCTCCCACGGGGGCTCACGCCGCAAAAGGGCGCCACCCCGGAAGGAAGGGGTGGCGCCCCGCGAACGCCGGGGCTAGTCTGCCGGGCGTGCGCCGGAAGCCGGCCGCATCATCCACTCGTCAGACAGGCACACGCGTGAACCGCATCACCATCGCCATCCTGCTCCTCGCCGGGCTCCTGGCGTCCGCCTGCGCCACGGTGAGCAGCGTGCAGAACGCGCCGCCGGATGCCGGCGTCGTCCGCGTCTTCGAAGCCCCGTTCGATTCCACGCTCGTCGCCGCGCGAGAGGCGATGGGCGCCGCCCGCATCAGGATCGAGAGCGCGCGGGAGGTGGAGCCCGGAAACTGGATCATCATCGGCACCACCGGGCCCAACTTCGTCAGCTACGGCGAGATCGTCCGCGTCTCCGTGGCGCGCCAGGAGGAGCGGAAGACGCGGGTGATCGTGTACACCCGGCGGCGCATGGCCACACACGTCTTCGCGGAGGACGACTACTCCGGCATCATCTTCTCGGGGATGACGCGCAGGCTTCGCTGATGGCGGAGCATGCGGTTACGCGGCTCTGGCCCAGGCGGACCGGCCGCCGGGCAGGCGCCGCGCGGCCCCAGCGACGCACTCAGCGGGCGCGCAGGTTGGAGATCCACGAGATTACGACGATCCCCAGCACGACGGGCAGGTGCAGGAGCGGAACGGCCGCCTCGATCCCCCGGAAGGTGAGGGCCACGTAGAGCGCCGCCATCGCGTACAGCACGCCCGCCGCCGCGGCCAGCTTGGGGGTGGGTCGCCCCCGCGGTCCGCGGAAGGCGGCGGAGAGGGGGATCAGCAGTCCGGCGAAGAGCATGGCGCCGCTGACCGCCCACTCCCCGCTGGCGACGAGCGCCGCCACGCACAACGCCAGCACCGCTCCGAGCCCCGCCGCCATCCACGCGCCCGAGCGCCGCTGCTCCGGCGAGAGGACGTAGCGGCCGTCGCGGCTGGCCATGAGCACGGCGTTGAAGATCTGCGGCGCGGCCCAGCTCAGCACCACGAAGGCCCCGTATGCCACCATCAGCGGCGTCAGCCAGGGGGCGAGCTCCGGGTTGTTGCGCGCCACGATGCGCACCACGTTGTAGCCGAAGACCCCGCCCACGATCACCATCCACTGCGTGCGCTTGTCCAGCCGGTTCATCCAGAGGAAGTAGCGCAGCATTCCGGCGTACAGCGGGTTGCGCGCTTTGAGCGCCTCCGCCAGGCCTTCGCGCGCCCACTCGCCCTCGGGGTCCAGCCGCAGCGACTCGCGGAAGTGCTCCAGCGCGCCCTTGCGGTCGCCGCGGTGCAGGAGCGCCCAGCCCTGATTGGCGTGCGTGTCCGCGTTCTCCGGGTCGCGGGCCAGGGCGCCGTGCAGGGTGGCGTCCGCCTCGTCCTTGCGCCCCAGGTGCACCAGGGCGGTGGCGCGCATGTTGAGCGCGGGGGCGTGCTCCGGGTCCAGCGCCAGCGCCTCGTCCGCGGCGGCCAGCGACTCCTTCCAGCGCCTGCGGCCCAGGTAGGCGAAGGAGAGCGCCGTGTAGTTGCGCGGGTCGTCGGGATCGATCTCGATGGCGGTGAGGGCGGCCCGCTCCGCCTCGTCCCAGCGCTCCGCCTGCAGGTGCACGTGCGCCTCGGCGAAGTGCGCGAAGGCGTCCTCGGGGTCGAGCCGGATCGCGACGCGCGCCTCGACCAGCGCCTCCACGTGCCGCTCGTCCAGGTCCGCCAGGAGGATGGCGAGCAGGGCGTGCGTCACCGAGTCGTGCGGGTCCTCCGCGAGCGCCAGGCGGTACTCGCGCTCGGCCAGCTCGTGGCGGCCCTGCGTGGCCAGGATCCAGCCGCGCTCCCGGTGCTGCGAGGGGGCGTCCATCAGCGCAGCCAGGGCTTCACGTCGTCGTACAGCCCGCTCTCGTTGGCGTACATCACGTAGTTGCGCGCGGTGGAGAACCACTCCTTCGTGCTTGGGCGCATCGCCTTGGCCGCGTTCAGCAGGTCGGCCGTCGTGATGGGGATGGCGCGGCCGGCGCGGATCGCCTCGTTCAGCTTCCCCTCCACCGCCAGGTCGACCACCGCCTTGAGGTCGGCGCCGGAGAAGCCCTCCGTCTTGCCGGCCACCTTGGCCATGTCCAGCCGCTCGACGGGGCGCGTGCGGGTGAGGATGTCCAGGATGGCGGCGCGCGCGGTGGCGTCCGGCGGCGGCACGAAGAGGACGCGGTCGAAGCGTCCCGGGCGGCGGAAGGCGGGGTCCAGGTGCCAGGGCGCGTTGGTGGCGGCCAGCACCAGCAGCCCGTCGTTCCCGCCGTCGATGCCATCCATCTCCGCGAGGAATTGGTTGATCAGCGACCTTCCGGCTCCGCTGCGGAAGTCGCTGCGGCGGCCGGCCAGGGCGTCCACTTCGTCGAAGAAGAGGACGCACGGCGCCTGCCTGCGCGCCTCGGCGAAGAGCGACGCCAGGTTCTTTTCGCTCTGGCCGATCCACATCTCCAGCACCTCGTCGATCCCCACCGCCATGAACGCGGCCTCCACCTCGCCGGCGGTGGCGCGGGCCAGGTGCGTCTTGCCACACCCCGGAGGCCCGTACATCAACAGCCCGCCGCCGATCGGCTTGCCGTACGCGCGGTACAGCTCCGGGTGCTTGAGCGGGTGGATGATCTTGAGGCCGATCTGCTCCTTGAGCGCCTCCATCCCCCCCACGTCCGCGAAGGTGACGTGCGGCCGCTCCACCGTCCCGGGCGCGATGTCGTCGTCCTCATCGTCGTCGGGTCCCTCGACTGCGGATGGGCGCTGCGGGCCGGCGCGCATGGCGCCCAGACGCGCGGCGAGCTCCACGTCCGCGGCGCCGGGGTGCGCGGCGAGGGCGGCCTCGTACGCCTCGCGCGCGCGCTGCATCTCCTCAGCGTCCAGCAGCGTGCGCACGAGCAGGAGGTGCACCTCCGCGCCGCCGCGGCCCCCGCGGACCTCTTCCTCCAGGACCACCAGCGCGGCGGAGGTCTTGTTCTGGCGCAGGAAGGCGCGCACCAGCCCCAGCCGCGCCGCGTCGTCGTCGGGGCTCAGGCGCAGGAGGGCGCGGAACTCGGCCTCGGCCTCTTCGTGGAAGCCGTCGCCCAGCAGCGCGTCGGCCAGCAGGCGGCGGAGCGTGGCGTCGTCCGGCGCGATGCGCACGGCCTCGCGGAGCGCGCGGAGCCGGTCGGAGGTCTGGGACATGGTACGGATGTCGGTGGCGGGGCCCGGCGAGTGTGGAGCGCGACAATACAGCCAGCGCGCGTGCCGGGTCAAGGCAGCCGCTGACGCAGGCGTCCAGTGGAGTCGTGCGATTCCACGATGTCGCCGCGCCGGAGCCGGTCGGGAAAGAGGACGAGGCAGTTGGCGCCCCGCAGCCGGGCAGAGGGATAGAGAATCCCGCGGATGTCGCGCGCCAGGTGAGTGGCGGCGCCGATCACCTGCGTGAGCGGCATGGGGGCGCCGCCGCCGGCCAGGTAGGCGACCTGTTCGTCCGCCCAATCGCCGGTGAGGTCATCCCGCTTCACGCCCAGGCGTCTGCGGATCGCCGGCTGGCGCAGGTCCAGCAGCGCGGAGACGCGGACCCGCACATAGACGAGGGTAACCGGCTCACGAAGATCCAGCGGGAACTGCAGGTGGCGGATCTCGGCGAACGCGGTCCG
>DASVVI010000215.1:0-3801 GCA_036386635.1 Longimicrobium sp. | reverse complement strand
ATAGGGAACAGGGGATTCGGCTCGGAGACGGCCCGCTATCGCACCGCACCCGGACGCCAGGCCGAGACGCCGAGGCCGGGCGCGTCATTGAACCGCAGGCTTCCGTCTGCCTCGATTCCGGGGCCCTCGAACGGGTCGTTGGCCAGGAGGGCGGCGCCGTCCAGGTCCACGTAGTCCACCAGCGGCGTGAGCTGCACAGCGGCGGCGATGCCCAGCGTCGACTCGATCATGCAGCCGAGCATCACGCCCATTCCGTGCGCGCGCGCGGCGTGCACGATCCGGAGCGCCTCGCGGAGGGAGGCGCACTTGGCGAGCTTGATATTCACCACGTCCACCGCGCCCGCCAGCTTCGCCACGTCAGCCGAGACCTCGCAGCTCTCGTCCGCGACGATGGGGAGGCGCGAGTTCTGGCGGACCAGGCGGAGCCCTTCGAGGTCGCCCTTGGGGACGGGCTGCTCCACGATGCTGACGCCGAACTCCTCCAGCATGGGGATCAGGCGGATCGCTTCCTTGGCCGTCCACCCCGTGTTGGCGTCCACGTACAGCGTCTTCTCCGGCGCCTCGTCGCGGATCATGCGCAGGATCTCCGCGTCGCGCGGCGTGCCGACTTTGATCTTGAGGATGGGGTACGACGCGGCCTCGCGCACCTTTTGGCGCATCACCTCCAGCTCGTCGATGCCGATGGTGAATGAGGAGCGCGGGGCGGCGGCGGGGTCCAGCCCCCACAGCTTCCAGAGCGGCACGCCAAGCCGCTTCCCCACCAGGTCGTGCAGCGCCGCGGAGATCGCCACCCGCGCCGCCGGGTTCCGCCCGATGTGCATCGCCAGGGCCGCCTCGATGCGCTCCAGCGCGAACGGGTCGCCCGCCGCCGCGTCCGCCAGCACCCCCGCCAGCCCCGGAAGTACCGCGGACACCGTGTCCGCGTTCTCGCCGTAAAAGGGCGTCGCCGGAGCCTCGCCCCACCCCTCCACCCCGTCCGCGTCCGTGATGCGCACCCACACCGTGCGGCGCGCGGGCGGCTCCTTCATCCGCGCGATGTTGAACGCGTGCTTCGTCCGCAGGTCGAGGATCTGGAAGTCGAGCTTCATCGCGTTGGCAGTGTTCGGTCCCGTGGAAAGCACGGGCGGCCACATGGGGCCGCCCCTACCAGTTTTCACCCCATTCCCCATTCCCCACTCACCTACCCGTGCATCTGCACGAAATCATACGCCGGCCAGGGCCCCGTCAGGTCCAGCTCAAGCGCCGAATTCAGCTGCGACAGGTGCTCCACGTGGTCGCGGAAAGCGGCGGAGGCGGAGCGCTGCACCAGGAAGGCGGCGCTCAGGATGCGCGTCTCCTCCGAGGGCGTGGGGATGGCGGCGCCGGCCAGACGGCGCAGGTCGGCGTAGATGTGCGTCGCCAGATCCAGCGCCTTGACGTGCGGAAATGCCGCGTCCACCACGTCCACATGCAGGCGGAACTCCCAGCGGCCCGCGACACGCGCCAGCGCGCCCCGCAGGGTGGCGTACGACTCGGTGAGGAAGCCGATCACCTCGTCGTCGTCCGTGAACACGACGCCCGGGGGTGCGGGAACGACGTCGCCGTGCAGCAGCGCGCGGTGCACCTCATGGTGGCGCGCCGTCACGTGGAGCGGGTCCGCGTCGCCGCCGGCGGGCGGGGCCGTGCACACGATGGCCGCCACGTCCTGGTAGCCGACGAGCCGCACCGCCAGCCGCGGCTCCGCAGGCTCCCACTCCGGCAGCGCGCCGCCGTCCAGCGGGATCACGCCCAGCAGCGAGAGCCCGCGCACGGCGCGCGGGGCGTCCACCGGTACCACCGCGGCGTCGCTCATGCCGCGAACGGATCGTCGGTGAGGAGCGCGTAGAGCCTGCGCTGCGGCCGGTCCGTGGTCACCTCGGGGCCAGCGACGCCGATGAACATGTTCACCTCCGAGCGGAAGCCCACGTCGCCCGGGAAGTAGATCCCCGGCTCCACCGAGAAGCCGACGCCCGGGATGAGCGTGCGGGTGTCGCGCGTCTCCATGTTGTCGATGTTGGGACCGGAGCCGTGCAGTTCGCGGTCGATGGAGTGCCCGGTGCGGTGGATGATCTGCTCACCGTAGCCGCGCGCCTCGATGATGCCGCGCGCAACGTCGTCCACCTCGTAGCCCGACACCGGGTTCCCCGCGGCGAAGCGGTCGATCACCATCTGGCACGCCGCCTCGCGCGCATCCACCAGCGTCCCGAACATCCGCTCCAGCCGCTCGGGAATGGTGTCGCCCACGAACGCCATCCACGTCTGGTCGGCGTAGATGGCGCCGTCGTTCTCCTTCCCCCAGAGGTCGATCAGCACCAGGTCGCCGGCGCGGATCTCGGCGTGCTGCTCGGCGGAGGGGGCGTAGTGCGCGTTGGCGGCGTTGGCGTTCACCGCCACGATCCCGTCGCCGCCCACGTTGATCCCGCGGCGCACGAACTCCTCCTGGATCCAGTGCCGAACGTCCCACTCCGTAGTCCTCTCTCCTGCGCGTATGGCAGCGGCGATGCGCTCGAAGGCGGTGTGCGCCGTGTCGCGGACGGCGGCGGAGGCGCGGCGGTGGCTCGCCTCGCCCTCGTCGCTCCAGCGCGCGGTGAAGAAGGAGATCAGGTCGCCCGACCCCTCCGGCTCCGCCCCCGCGGCGCGCACCAGCTCCACGATCCCCGCCGGCACGCGGTCCACCACGGGGACGGCGTCGCCGGGCGTGTACTCCATCGCCAGCCGCCGGATACCGGCGAGGATCGACGCCAGCTCCGTCTCCATCTCGCGCCACGACGAGTACACGCGCTTCTCGCCGTGCCACGTCGTCCACGGCTGCTGCTCGATGCGATGGGTGAGCGCGACCGGCGTCCCCTCCGCACGCACCAGCACGAAGTAGCGTCGCGTAAGCGCCGGCAGCCCCAGCAGGGTGCCCGCGACGGGATTCATCCCGCGGAAGTCGTACAGGAGCCAGCCGTCCAGGCCGCGCGCGCGGAGCTCCTGCTGGATGCGCGCGACGGTCTCGGCGGTTAGGGCGACGGTCTGTTCGGTGACGGCCATGGTTGCGTTTCGTTGTGCGTCAGGAGTGCCCGATCGCCTCGGGCGACCAGCGCGTGCCCTTGATCATGGTGAGCCCCAGCACCCGCTCGCGGGTGAGGAGCTGGTGGATCTCCCGCTCGCGCACGACGGCGCCGCGCACCCCGCGCCACCCCCACCTGCGCAGCGCGCGTAAAAAGATCCCGATCTTCTCGCGAAGGGTGAAGATCTCGGTGAAGTCCGGGAACGGTCCCCCCGCCGACGGCCGAAAGGGCGAGGGCGCGTCGGACCAATCCTCCACAACCAGGTCCACCACCCCCGCGTCGCGCAGCAGCTGCTTCCACTCCACCAGGATCAGCGGACGCGCGCCAAGGTGCCGCACCAGGATCTCGCGCCGGCCGGGGTCCACGTTCCCGGTCCAGATGAGCTGCACCAGCACGACGTGCCCGAACGGCTTGGTGACGCGGGCCAGCTCGGCCACGGCGCGGCGCGGGTCGGCCAGCGCCGCCAGCCCCAGCTCGCCGATGGCGACGTCGAAGATCCCGTCCTTGTACGGCAGGTCGTCCAGCGCCCCCGCCTCGTACGCGAGCCCCGCCGCCGCCGCCTCGCGGGCGCGGCTCTCGGCCTCGGCAACCAGCTCGGGATCGCTGTCCACCCCCACCCCGTGCACCCCGAACGACTCGGCCAGGAAGCGGGTGGAGACGCCGCGCCCGCAGGCGGCGTCCAGCACCTCCATCCCGGCGTGCATCTCGGTGAGGCTCGCGATCTTGCGGT
>DASVVI010000214.1:0-11125 GCA_036386635.1 Longimicrobium sp. | reverse complement strand
GGGATCCGTGCGTAAGGCGGCCATCGAAGCACGGCGCGAATGCAAACACCCCCTCCCCCAGGCAGTTTGGGGGGGAGGGGGATGCGTCGCGGAGCGACGCTGGGGGAGAGGGCCCTACCCCAGCCACTCCTCCTCGTCCTCTTCGTCGTCATCCTTGGCCACGGGGGCGACGGGGATGACGGGCTTGGGGCGTGGCGGGTCCGGGGAGATCAGGACGTTCGAGGCGGCGGCGTAGAACGGCGGCGCGTCCGGGTTGTCGAGGCGGATGTGCAGGAGGCGGCTTCCGTCGCCCGTCTTTCCCAGCACCGCCGCGATCTCGCCGAGGCCGGCGGAGCAGCACACTTCGTCGCCGACCTTGGGGACGCGCTCGGCGCCGGTGCTCCATCCCGGGTAGGCGGCGCGGTCGATCCGCAGGTCGGCGTTGGGACGCCGGCCGTTGGTCTCCGGCGCGCCTTCGGGGCGCGGTACGGCGCCGGCCCCCATCGAAAACCAGCTGCTCATCTCACCTTGCACGGAACGGGACAGCGGACAGCCGGGCGCCCCCGGAGCGTTCCCAGGGGCCTGTCCGGGAGCCGCTTACTTGTGCCGGAACGTGATCCGGCCTCGCGTCAGGTCGTACGGCGACATGCTGAGGGTGACTCGGTCCCCTTCCAGCACGCGGATCTTGAACTTCCCCATCTTGCCGGCCGCATAGCAGAGCACGATGTGCCCGTTCTCGAGCTTCACGCGGTACTTGCGGTCCGGGAGCACCTCGCTCACCAGCCCTTCCACCTCGATTCCCTCTTCCTTAGCCAATTGTAGCCTTTTCGCTGAAGAAAATCCAATGCACGAAAAAGCCCGCGGCATGCGTCAAGCGGTGACGCGCGCCGCGAGCTGTGTGCAGGCCGATCGCGCCGGCCTAGTGCGCGGGTGTTATCCCGCGCCTCTAAAGATAGCGTCTTCAAGGGACCGGCACAACGTCCCCGCACCTCTAACGCGAGCAGAATGCTGCATTTCGACTCGTCTGACGGGGCGGTGGCGCGGGGCGCGGACGTGCTCGGCGAAGTGCTTCGCGAGCGCACGACAGACCTGCGGCGCGTAGGGCTCGACGAGTTCCGCGATTGGCTTCTTCGGCAGCTTCCCGGCTGGCGGCTCGACCCCGTCTTCGCGCAGCGCGAGCGGATCCGCGACGTGCGCCGTGCATCGCCGCGTCTGCGTGTGCTGGAGCGCGAGCGGCGGCGCGCGGCCAGGGCGGACGCGGACTCGCCCGAGGGCGCACGGCTGCGACAAGTGGAGGAGGAGCTGAGGGGCGTCGTCAGCGCGGTCGAAGGGCTGACGGGTGCGCTGGAGGATGCGGACGAGGAGCGCCGCGCGTCGCTGCGGGAGAAGCTGGATGATTTTCGCGCACGCCGCGCCGCGCTGGATGCCGAACGCGACGAACGGATCGCCGCGAGCCCCGAGCGTGCGCTGCTCATGCGGCTGGATGCGGAGCTGGAGCGCCTGCGCGACGAGAGCGGCGTCGGCGCGGAGGAGGCGCGGCTGGACGAGATGATGCGCGCGCAGGGACGACGCTCCGGGCGCGCGGGTGGCGGATTCGAAGCGGCGGCGCTCCGGGCCGTCCACGAACATCTCCTCCCCGAGCTCGGAGATGGGCCGCTCACGGTGCTCATCGGCGTCACGCTGGGCACCGCACGCACGGAGCTGGACCAGGTCATCGTGCGCGGCTCCGGCGAAACGCCCGTCGAGGTGCTCGCGGTGGTGGAGGCGAAGCGCAACCCGAACGACGTGGCGCACGGCTTCACGCGGCGGCAGGCGGACCTGGCGTGGCTGTCCGGCGAGCGCGCGGCGTACGATCCGGCGCGGCACGTCACTAGGCACTTCCCCACGGGCCACTTCGGCCGCGCGGAGCACGAGGAGGATGGCGCGCGCTTCATCTTCGACCCGACCTCCTTTCGCCGCTTCCGTCCCGAGAACGGGCACTACCTAGCGGGCCTCTACTTCGTCACGCGCGCCACGCCGCTCGCGGGGCTATCCGGCGCCGCGCTGGGCCGCCTGCGCCACCGCGCCGCCACCGACGAGCGCTTCGCCCCGGTGGATGACGCATACCTGGCGGAACTCCTGGCCTGGTGCCGCACGCTGGCCGAGCCCATCGAGACACCCGACGTGCTCGCCCTCTACGCCGCCGACCTCAAACGTGCCCGCCAGATCCTCTTCCTGACCTGAAAGCCACAGAGAAAACCTTTTTGCGGTTCTCTCTGTGGCCTCTGTGGCTCTGTGTGAGCCATGCAGTTGCAGTGCTCTCCTGCGTCTCTGCGCCTCTGCGTGAGCCCCGCTGTTCCTACTGCGGCGGAATCGGAACGTCGAACTCGCCGTTGGTGATGGTGACGGGGTTCAGCGGGTTCGGGTCGCTCGCGCGCACGGCGACGCCGCTGAAGGTGCCGCGCACGCGTACGTCGGTGAGGCGCGTCACGTTCACGGTGCCGAGCGCCAGGACGTAGGCGTTGGACGTGAGCCCCGCCGTGTCCGGCGAGGTGGTGAGCTTCGCCACGTCCAGGTCGCGCGCGAACACGCCGATCCGGCAGCCACCGGGCGACGCCTGGCAGCCGAGTGCGTCAATGGTGTAGGAGCCGGTCTTCGTCAGCGCGCCCAGGAGGAGCGAGAAGCCGTCGCCCTTGGTGCCCCCGCTCTGCCGGAAGGCGACCACCGCGAGGACGCTGTCCCGTCGGATGGCCACCGCGCCGGTCGCGGGCTGCGGAAGCGCGCCGTTCTCGATGGGGAGCTCGCCGATGGCCTCGTAGCTCCCGCTGATGGCGCCGCGGTAGTCGAAGCGCACCGTCCCCACCGGGTCCAGCGGCTGGGTGCCGGTGCCGTCGCCGCACGCGGCAAGGATCACGAAGAACGCCGCAAGGAATCTCGAGCGCATCGTCTACTCTCCCGCCAGGGCGGAAAGCGGCGGAGTCGCGGCACGCTTGCGGCGAGGCGGGAAGCGGGCTTCCAGCTCACGCCACCAGGTGCCTTCCGCGTTGCGGAACTCGCGCGGATAGGTGCGCGCCGCTTCGGCCAGCGCGACCCGGGTCAGGCAGTACCGGCAGGTGCCGGCACGGCTGCAGTCGCACTCTTCGTCTTCCTGGTACTCGAGGAGTAGGGCGAGAAGCCCCGTCAGCAGGTCCATCGGATGCGGAGAAGGTGGAGGGGAGCGCGCCAGACCGGGCAAGGAAACGGACGCGCCGCCGCAAACCCTTGCAGGAAACAAGGATAACGACTTCCGTCGCATTGCGCTACGGGTTCGTGCGCAAAGACGCGGGGAGGGCAGCCGGTGCCCTCCCCGCGTCTGGTGTCCAGCCCGCCGCGTGCTACCGCGTGCGGACGATGGAGAGCCGCACCTCGGGCGCCGCGGCGTTGGGGAGCGTGTTGAACGCGGGCCCGCCGCCGAAGCGGTGGCCCAGCTCCCGCCGCTCGCGCTGGCGCAGGCGCAGCTCGAAGCCGCCGTCGCCGCCAGACGCGCCCTGGCTCGCCGCCTCGGCAAGGGCGCGCGACAGGGTGGGGCCGCCGGGCGAGAGCACCGGGTTGGGCCCGCCGACCGGCCGCACGATTCCCGTGGCCGTAACCGTGACGGCGGCCACCTCGCCGCCGCCGGTGGAGGCGTAGAAGGGAATCACGACGTACTCCGCGCCCGTGGTGCCGCCATCGAGGCAGAGCGCGGAGGCCGCGGCGCCGCTGGCCTGGTACACCTGCCCCACGGACGCCAGCGGCACCACGGTGCAGGTGCCGGAACCGGTAGCCCCGCCGCCGGAGGTGCGCACCTCGGAGCGGATCGCGGGGAGCACGCCCAGGCGCAGGTACGCGTTGCCGGTGGCCGCCAGGTCCACGCGCCGCGGCACGCCGTTCTGCAGCGTGTCCACCTTGAGGCGGAAGCCCCCGAACGCCTCGTTGCTCAGCGCCTGGCGGAAGTTCCAGCTCGGGTGCGTGTACTGCGCGGGGACGGCGGGCACCGCGTCGTCCGTGTAGATGGCGACGCCCCAGTTCTGGAATAGGGGAAGCGGGTCGGTGCCGAGCTGCGCCGACAGGTTCACGAGTCCGCGCGTCTTGGCGTTGACCAGGTTGAACCAGAGGTCGCGCTCGCCCCCGCCCCTCTGGTCCGCCGCGTAGCGCAGGAACTGCCAGGCGGAGCCGCGGGTGGCCAGGTCGTCGTCGGGCTGGATCGGCGAGTTTTCGCTCGGCGCCTTGTAGTACTCGTTCACTCGCCCGAAGTTGGGGACCTGGTAGCGATTGAGCGCGCTCAGCCGCGTGGGGTCGGAGAAGAAGGCGTTGGTGATCGCGATGTTCTGCCGCGGCCCCAGCCCCGACGCCGCCGCGTAGAAGGATAGCTCCTCCGCGATGTGCGCCAGCCCCTCGTCCAGCCAGGTCTCCTCGAAGTCGTCCGCGTCGTTGACGTACAGGCGGCGCGAGGCGTTGATCAGGTGCTGGAACTCGTGCGACAGCGTGGCGAAGGTGGTGGTCTGCACGTAGTTCTTGGAGCGCGCGTTACCGTTGACGCTCCCCGTGGGGTCCGGCGCCAGCAGGTAGAACATCTCGCGCACGTTGCTCGCCTCGCACCCGTCCGCGTCCTCGTTCCCCCGCTTGGGAAAGAGGTCGCGGCCGTAAAAGAAGCCGCCCACGATGTAGTCCGCGTTGCGCGGCGTGAGCTGGTTCACCGCGCTGGTGAACAGCATCAGGATGCGCCCGTTGCGGTCCACGTCGCTGGGCATCCCGAAGGTCTCGGTGTCCACCGGCCACGAGACCCGCTCGAACTCGTCCGCGAACTGCTGGTACTCCGCGTCGCTGAAGCCGTTGGGCGGGTTGCTGACGTCCGCCAGCACCGCGCTGTGCTCCGAGAGCGCGACCACCCGCACCTGCCGGTTCACGGGTGCGCTGCAGACGGAGTCCGCGTTGACGTTGATGGTGAGCGTCTGGCCCACCGTCAGGTTCTCCCTGCCGCCGGTGGGGTTTCGTTCGCAGGCGGCGAGGCCCAGCGCGAGGAAGAGAACGGGGTAAAGGCGTTTCATCACGAGGGTCCTCGCGGGGTTCGTCGCCGGCCGGCGGAGGTGCCGCGGCGCTGCAAGCCAGGGTTCGGTGGAGCCGACGGCGGGCTCCGTTTTCTGCATCTAGCGCGCCGCGCCTCGTACGGCAGGCGGGGCGAAGGCGCATGGGCCCGGGTGATACCCGCCCGGCCGCGCGGAGTTGCGCGGCGTCACATCAGGAGCGTGTCCACCCGGTGCGCGTGTACCATGTCTTCGCACGGCGACCAGGCGAAGACGGTGAAGCGCCCGTCCTGCGACGCCACCAGCGCGAGCGCGTCGTGCTGGTCATGAACGAATTGGGCGGCCGAAAGGTGACG
Organism: Longimicrobium sp.; assembly: GCA_036386635.1. GTDB lineage: Bacteria > Gemmatimonadota > Gemmatimonadetes > Longimicrobiales > Longimicrobiaceae > Longimicrobium. The sequence goes on along the minus strand of DASVVI010000214.1, from coordinate 5,769 downwards.
GGTTCCGCCCAGCCGCGACGGCTCCACGACGGTGGAGGTGTTCCCCACCACCGGCTCGGTGACCGACACCCGCTCCACCCGCGTGCTCCCGCGCCGCACGATCTTGACCCCGAAGGCGAGGAGCTCGTAGCGCTCGTTGATGACCGTGGCGCCGTCCACCGCAGTGAGCCGCGCCACCGCGTCCACCGAGCGGCGGAAGGCTTCGCGCCAGAGCGGCTGGCTGCGCTCCTCGGCCGGGGCGGCGAGCACCTCCGTGAGATCGGCGAAGGGGGTGACGGTGTAGGGGATGGGACGCGCGGCCGATGCGTGCCACCCGTCGCCGTCGCCGGGGACCACCAGGAGCGAGCCGCCGCGCCCGTGCGCCCGCATGGAGACGGCGAGCTGCGACAGGACGTTGGTGGGCCCCGCGGCCGGCGCCGGCGCCTCGAAGCCGAGCAGCGAGGAGAGCAGCGTGGGGCAGTCCGGGAGGGAGGCCCCCGCCTCGTCCACCACCTTGATGCGCTCCCCCTCCAGCACGGCGACGGTGCCGTACTTGTCGTACTCGTCGCCCCGGCGGTACTTCACCACCAGCAGCCCCGGATCCACCACTTCGAGGACGAAGCAGATGGTGGGTACGCGGCGCGTCGTCCCCCACACCCGCAGCACGTCGCCGACCGGCCAGACGCCCAGGTGGGTGCCGGGGCCCTCCACGGCGGGGGCGAGCCGCGCCAGGTCGCGCGGGTTCAGCGGGAGCGGGCGCTCGAAGATCATCGCGTGCCCCGCCGCCTCGGGCGGGATGAAGGCGAGCGAGATCTTGGGCGAGTGCCCCTCCTCGCGCCGCAGGCTGGCCCAGAAGGATGCGTTGATCACCGCCTCCACCGTGCGCGCATCCGGCTGCGGCGCGAAGTCGGTGACGCCCACGGCTTCGGCGTGCGCCAGGTGCGCCGCGAGCTGCTCCACCACCGTGGGCGCCACGATGCGCGCCGCGGGGTACCCCGGCTTCCTCTTCGTCTGCTCCGGCATTCTCGTTCCGTTCGGGTCGGTCGCTCGCTTCCTACCCGGAAGGATGCGAACAATGGCGCCCGGATGCCAGGGGGTGGCCCTGTCTGGCGGCGGCGGCGCACCCTATACTTGCGGTGTCCCGGCCACCCTCACAATCGGATCGACATGCCCGCCCCGCCCGCCGAAGACTCGCTGGATCGCGTGCGCCGCGTGTGCCTGTCGCTCCCCGAGGCGTTCGAGCAGGAGGCGTGGGGTGCGCCCACCTTTCGCGTTCGCAAGCGCATCTTCGCCATGTTCGCCGCGGCCGGCAAACACCACGGTGGCGGGCGCGACGGGCTCTGGCTCGGCGCGCCGCTGGGCGTGCAGGAGATCATGGTGCGCTCCGAGCCTGACAAGTTCTTTGTGCCGCCGTACGTGGGGGTGAAGGGGTGGATCGGCGCCCAAGTGGACGCCGTGGACGACGACGAGCTGCGTTCGCTGGCCGTGCAGTCGTACTGCATCGTCGCTCCAAAGAAGCTCCAGGCGCTCGTCTCCGGATAACCCACTCGCCCACCATCATGCCCAAGAAGCCCGCGCAAGAGCTTCCCATCGTCCTCTTCGAGGATTCCGACGCCTTCGCCGAGTGGCTGGACCGGCACCACCGCGAGGCGCCCGGGGTGTGGATGCGGCTCGCCAAAAAGGGCGCGGCGCTCCGCTCCCTGTCGTACGCCGAGGCGCTGGACGTGGCGCTCTGCTACGGGTGGATCGACAGCCAGAAGAAGGGTTACGATGAGGAATCGTGGCTCCAGAAGTTCGGTCCGCGCGGCCCCAAGAGCCTCTGGTCCAAGATCAACCGCGACAAGATCGAGGCGCTCACCGCTGCGGGGCGGATGAAGGAGGCCGGGATCGATGCCGTGGAGCGCGCGAAGGCGGACGGACGCTGGGACGCCGCCTACGATTCGCAGCGCAACGCCACCGTCCCGGACGACTTCCAGGCGGAGCTGGACCGCTCTCCGGCCGCGCGCGACTTCTTTGCGTCGCTCGACGGCGCCAACCGCTACGCGATCCTCTTCCGCATCCAGACCTCCAAGCCCGAGGCCCGAGCCTCCCGCATCGCCACTCTCGTTGCCATGCTGGAGCGGGGGGAGAAGATCCATTAGGGGCCGGGGCACCTATCGCCGGGGGGCACCGCGGGCGTCGCCGGGGACGAATAGCACCGGGGGCGGCGCCGGAGGGTGAACAGCACCGCGGGCGTCGCGGTAGGGTGAGCAGCACCGCGGGCATCGCCGGGGGCTAAAGCCCCCGGCTGGAACTACGCGAAGGCCGCTGAAGCGGACTGGGGTGTCGCGTTGGCCAAAATTTTGTCATCCTGAGCGAAGCGCCTCTCTGACTTGGCCCGTGCGCCATCGCTCGGCGCGAGCGAAGGATCTACTGCGCGTGCCGAGGGGGTGGCCGCGGGCGCTGGTCTCTTCGCTCGCCGATAATCGGAGTGTCGCGTGCTTGGGGTCGGGCATCATTCCATTGCGTCAACAATTGAAACTCGAGAATACAGAATGCTCCGCTCGCTGACGCTGGCGCTCGTCGCCTGCACGGTTTTCTGCGCCCCTGGGCGCGGCCAGACTTCCCCCGCGACGCCCGGGGACTCGCTGCTCCAGGCCGCACGCGCCGATGCGGACCGGGACGCGCGGGACCCGTTCGTGGGCGGCTACTTCGGCTCCAGCTTCCTGGGTGGGGCGGCGCTCGGCCTCATGGCGCCCATCGTCGCGCTGTTTCCGAACCGGGAAACGGCTACGGTCGCGGCGGCGGGTGGCGTGCTCGTGTTCGCGACGTTCGATCAGGCGGGGCAGCCGGTGAGGACGCTGCCGGACTCCATCCGGTGGCGCGTAGCGGACGAGCCGCCCGAGTACCAGGAGGCTTACCGCGCGGCGTATGCACAGCGTCTGACAAGGCGGCGCGTCAGGGCGGCGAAGACGGGAGGGATTACCGGTGCGCTGGCGGGGCTGGGGTTCTTTGGGTTCCTGGCGTATTCGTTCGGGACGGCGGATTTCTGAGCTGCGATCGACGGGTCGCGGTCGTGTAAGCGGAGCGCGGTGCAGCGCGGGGCACGGGCAGCCGCCTGGGGCTGCCCCTACGGAATCGCGTGCCCGGGGGGCGCCTGATGTTCAGCGCTCGGCGTCGGCGACGGCTTCGGTGGGGGAGGTGCCGGCGTAGACTACGCGCATGACGGCGGGATAGTAGCGGTCGAAGCCGGCGACGCTGGCGCGCACCAGGTTCTGCACCATCGTCATCCGACCGCCAAGCCCGAGGCCCGCGCCGCCCGCATCGCCGCACTCGCCGCCATGCCGGAGCGGGGTGAGAAATTCCATGGTTGAGGCCCTCAAAGAAGAGTGCGGGGAAGGGGCCCTTCTCCGTGTCTCCGCTTGAGCCCCCCAACCACCCACCTACTTCATGGGCACTCCCGCGAAAAAGAGAATCGCGGTGATCGCCGTCCACGGCGTCGCCGACCAGAAGCCGAACGAGTCCAACGCGGCCATCGCCTCGCTGCTGGTGCAGCACGGCGAGCGCCCGGGGACCAGGCACGGGAGCTACACGCCCTTCGAGACCGTCGAGGTGCACCTCCCGCAGTTTCCCGCCATTCCCCCGCGGGCGGGCAACAACACGAAGACGGCGCTGGGGGCTCCCGCCTCGGACCACGGCAAGGAGTCGCGGCGCCACGGGCGGTGGCAGCTCCGCTCCGGACGCGACTACATCAAGAACACCACGGACGCGCTCCACGAGACCCCGCGCGGCTCAGATGGAACGCGCGCCGGGTTCGCGCCCGGCGAGCCCACCGACGCGGCGGGCGAGCTCGGCTACCAGTTCATGCACATGCTGCTGCGCGGGCACGAGCCCGGCGGCGGCGCGCGCTCGTACGTCACGACGGTGCTGCGCGGCCTCCGCCGCGGAGGGCCCGGCGTGCCGGTGGACACGGACGCGGGGGCGGCCGTGGACGGACGCGAGGGCACGGACGAGCGCGAGGTGGACGTGTTCGAGGTGTACTGGGCCGACCTTTCGCGCCCGGGCCAGGGAGCCCTCGGGTTCTTCAGCACCTCGTACCAGCTCCTGCTGCACGTGGCCACGCTGGGCCGGCAGGCGGTGGACGACACGAAGATGGACTACCGGTCGGCGCCGTGGAAGGCGATCCGGTTCGTGCAGTGGCTCGCCGTGCTCCTCCTGACGCTGCCGATCCCGCTCCTGAACCTCGTTCTCCTGATCGTGGGCTTCGGCGTGATCCCCGCGGGCGCCATCGCGGGGTACGACCACGGTCCGGTCATCGCGCTGTGCGGCGTGCTGGGCGCGGCGGGCGTGGTGCTGGCGTACCTGTGGATGCGGCCCCGAGTCCCCGCCAGGCCCGCCGCTTGGAGCGTGCTGCCCTTCGTGTTCGCCGCCGTGGCGGTGGTGGTCGGGGTCGCCGCGGGCCTGGCATTGAGACGGGTGCGCGGCTGGGACAACATCGGGGAGGGCACCGCGATCACGATCGCCTGGTGGGTAGTGGGGGGCGGAATCGCGTACTGGGTGGGCTCCAGCTACCAGCGGCTGCGCACGGGTGCGCTCGCCACCACCATGGCGGCCTACGTCCTGTCGTTGGCGGTCTTCGCGTACTGGATGTGGGAGCTGCGGACGAAGATGCTCGTGGTCCCCCGGCTGGAGACGGCGACGCTGCGGACGATGCAGCTCATCTTCGCCGTGCTCGCCGCCTGCCTGCTCCTGCTGTGGCTCTGTGCCATCGTGCTCGTCATCCTCTGGTTCGCGGCGTACTGGGACGCGTGGCGGCGCCGTGACCGCAAGCTCCCTTTCAGAGACGATCCGCGATGGAGCCGCTGCCGCGCCGCGCTGCGCACGGGCCGGCTCGCCATCGGGCTCTCGACGGGCGCGCTCTACGGCTTCACCCTCCTCGCCTGGGCGGGGATCTTTTCCTACACGGTTAACCGGTTCGACATCTTCTCTCACGTCCAGGTGGACGAGTCCGGTCCCTACCCGGCGCTGGCGGTCCTCCTCCCGGATGTATCCTCTCTGCGGGCGATGGACGCTTCCCTCGCGAGGCAGGACCTGTCCGCGATCCGAGACGCGGTGAAGGATACGACCGGCCCGCCCAGGGATGCGCGGGCGGACTCGGCGGCGATGCGGATGGCGGAGCACGATGCCACGAGCTTCACCGTACCCGAGTACTTCCAGGGGCTGATCGCCCAGAGCATCACGCCGGCCGCGCCGTTCGCCCTGCTGCCCATTTTCGCCGCCATGTTCCTCCTCCTGTGGATGGCGCTCCCATCCGTGGTGGCGGAGGGGAACGCGGCATCGGAGTGCACCAACCCGGAATCGCGCCGCATGGGGCGCTGGCTCTCGCGCGGGCTGGACTCTACCCGCCTGGTGACGCACCTGTTCTACGCCGCGATGCTGACCCTGCCGGCCTTTCTCGCCCTCGTGCACGTGTCGAAAACGCGCGGCTGGGGCTCCGTGGTGGCGGTCAACGCCTACCTGGAACTGAAGACCTACGCGGCCGCGGGCCTGGCGGGGACGATGATCGCGGCATCCGCCGTGTTCATCCTGGGTATCCTGGTGAAGTTCGGCGGGTCCGCGCTGGACGTGATGCTGGACGTGGACAACTACCTGCGCACCACGCCGCCCGAGTCCACGCCGCGGGCGCGCATCTGCCAGCGCTACGTGTCGCTGCTCCGCCACGTCGCCGGGGCGAAGGGCGGCACGCGCTACGACGGTGTGGTGATCGTGGCGCACAGCCTGGGCGCGCTGATCTCATGCGACCTGCTTCGC
>DASVVI010000213.1:0-2208 GCA_036386635.1 Longimicrobium sp. | reverse complement strand
CTCGCCGAAGCGCGCGAATTCCTCGGGGAGGTAGACGCCCTGCACGTAGACGAGGCCGAAGTAGAGCCCGCCCAGCCCCAGCAGCGCGAGCGCCGCCACCGTCAGCCCCGCCACCGACGCCCCGCCGAACGCCACGCGCAGCGCCGGGCCCTCGCCGGCCACGCGCGCGGCCTCTGCGGTGCGGACGTTGGCGCGGGTAGCCGCGAGCACGGACACCCATCCCACCGCCAGCCCCGTGGCCGCCCCCAGCGCGAACGCACCCGCCGTGGCGAGCGACGCCGTGGGCCACAGCAGCAGCGCGGCGACGACGATGAACCCCGCCAGCACCATGGACTGGCGGCGGAGGAAGGCGTTGGCGCCGTGCTGGATCTGCCCGCCCCAGTCGCGCATCGCCTCGTTGCCGGCGGGCTGCCGGCGCACGTACGCGAAAGCACCCAGCGCCAGCAGGAGCCCCAGCACACCGAGGGGCCAGCCGGTCCATGCGGTGAACTCCGTCAGCGACACGAGATCTCGGGGGATGGGGTTGGGTGTATACGGGCCGACCGGGACCCGGTGAGGCATGGAGCGTACCCGCGGGAGCGGATCAGCCGTTGTAGCGGTTCATGGCGGCCTCAACCCCCTCGTCCATCCACGTCCGCACCCCGTCCATCAGGTCGGGGAAGCGGTCCAGAATCGCCTCGCGCGCGGCGCGCGGCGGGGGCGAGAGCACCCAGTCCGCCAGGTCCATGGCCGGGGGCTTGGCGCCCACGCCGATGCGCAGCCGCGGGTAGTCCTTCGTTCCCAGCGCCTGCTCCACCGACTTGAGGCCATTGTGCCCGCCGGGCGAACCGGTCGCGCGAAAGCGGATCACGCCGGGCTCCAGCGCCACGTCGTCCACCACCACCAGCAGGTCCTTGGTGACGTCGAGGGCGTTCATCCGCGCGATGGGCCCCAGCGAAGTACCGCTGCGGTTCATGTACGTCTGCGGCTTGATCAGGCGCACGGCGTGCGGCTCCATCCGTCCCTGCGCCACCGCCGCGTTCTTGTCCAGCCGGAAGCGGCCGAGCCCCCACGAGTCGGCCAGGGCATCCACGAGCCACCACCCCACGTTGTGCCGGGTGAGGGCGTACTCCTTTCCCGGATTCCCCAGTCCCACGATCACTTTCAGCCCGGCCACTGTCTTCGCTCCGCGAAAGTGCCCAGTGCCCAGTGCTCAGTGCCTGGTGTATGAAACTAGGCACTAGGCACTCGGCACTGGGCACTTCAGTTTTTTACGTGTTCTCAGCCACCCGCGACGAGATCACCTCCGGCTCGCCGGCAGCCGTGTCCGCGTCGGCAGCGGGCTCCACGGTCGGCGGCACCACGGACGCGATCGGCAGCTCGCCGTCGGCCAGGATGCGCACGTTGGGGAACGACACGTCGTGCACGCGGATCGACTCGCCCACGCCCAGGTTGGAGACGTCCACCTCGAACGCCTCGGGGATGTTCCCCGGCAGGCACTCGACTTCCAGGTCGTAGATCACCTGGTCCAGCACCGCGCCCTCGTCGCGGACGCCGGCGGGGTTGCCGCTCAGGCGCACGGGGATCTTCATGCGGATCACCTCGCCCGCGTGGAGCTGGATGAAGTCCACGTGAAGCACCTCGGGGCGGTACGGGTGCATCTGCACGTCGCGGATCAGCACGTCCTTCCCCGCGCCGCCGTCCGTCACCAGCGAGATCACCGTGTTCTCCACGGAGATGCCGTGGAGGAGGAGCTCCAGCTCGTGGCGGTCGAGCGCCAGCGGGACGTTCTTGTCGCCATGCCCGTACACCACCGCCGGCACCTTCCCCGTCGCGCGGAGCTTGCGGGCCCCGCCCTTCCCCGACCCGGTACGGGCCGTCGCATTCAAAGTAGCAGCCATCGTCTCTTCCTCATGTGTGTTCGTACGCGCGCGGACGTCGCCGCCAGCGCTTCGCGCGCGTCAGGGCGTTTCGAAAAGCGAGCTGACGGATTCGTTCGAGTGAGTGTACCGCACCGCGCGGGCCAGCAGGTCGGCCACCGAGAGCACGGTGAGCGTGGGGAAGCGCTTTTCCTCGGGGATCGGGATGGTGTTGGTCACCACGATCTCCTTGAAGGGCGCGCTCATCAGCCGCTCCACCGCGGGCCCGCTGAGCAGGGCGTGCGTGGCGCAGGCGTACACGTCGCGGGCGCCGCGCTCCTTGAGCGCCCTCGCCGCCTCGGCCATGGTG
>DASVVI010000212.1:0-4872 GCA_036386635.1 Longimicrobium sp. | reverse complement strand
TTCCTCCTTTGCCGTGCGATCTCTCACCCGGGGTAGTCCTTCGTCTCCTTGTCCAGCATCTCCGGGTACTTTTCCCACATTGGCGCCCACACCTCATCGAGTAGCGGCTGCAGCGCCGGGTCACTCATGCGGACGGTTGCGGTTCCCGGCTCGCCCGGTGCGACGGCCTGAAAGCCTTCGAGGATCATGGGCCGAACGGGCGCCTCCACCGCGGCCAGCAGCCTCTCCAGCGCGTCGACGTCGAACCCCGGGCGGACGCTGGCGCGCTCCTGCGGGGTGAGCCTGAAATTCCTGTCGGGCGTGTCCAAGCGGACCGATCTCGGGTTGGGTGGGGTGGCCATGAACGGAATACTCGCGGTGCGGTTGCACGCAGCAGCCACGGATAGACAGGCGGCGACGAGGTGGAGTGAGCGGAGGCGACGCCTGGGGATGCGCCACCGCGCGTACTCAGGGGCGCTTGTTGCGCGCAACAAGCGAGGCACCGAGAACCGTCTCTCGGTGCCTCGTCACTATTCTGGCCTCCTGCCGGGGAGCGCCTCAGGCCGCTTCGCGGATGGGCAGGACGAGCTGCTCGCGGCTCGGAGCTTCCGGCGCGATGTCCGGGTCGAGGCGCGCGATCTGCCCGGCGGTGAAGGCGCGGAGCAGGACGCCCAGCGCGCGCTCGGGGGAGTACTCCGGCACGCCCACGCGCTCGATCTCGGCGGCGTTGGTCCAGTCCAGCTTCCACCCCTCCAGCATGCTCAGGAACCCGTCTAGAGCGCGTGACGGCGTGGGGTAGGCCGCGGGGCGGATCTGCGGCTCCGTCCAGATGCGGCTCCCCGGGCGGGCCTTCGCGGCCGGCGGCACGAAGACGCGGCGCAGCGCACGCCGGCTTCCCAGCTTCCGCTCGATCCGGCAGAGCGCAGCGTACTTCAGCCGACGTGCCTCGATGGTTTGCGGCGCCTCCAGCTCGCGCTGCAGCTGCTCGGCCGCGCGGGCGAGCTGCTCGGGGGTGAGCGCGGAGAAGTCGCGGATCGTCTCCGGCGCGTCCAGGTTGGGTGCGGCGGCGCTGCGCTTTTTGGGACGGCCCATGGTCACCTGGCTCTTGCGTGTGGCGGTATTCGCTCGGCGGGGTGAGGCGAGAAGGGGCAGGGCGTGTGCCGTTGACGGTTTGTAACCTGTATCCATACAACGGAAAAGCGGCCCCGCTAGTGGCCGCCACTCCCGCATTGCCCGAACGGTACATCCGCGGCGGAGGGCCGGGGAGCGCTGCGGGGGGCGAGCGCGAACGCGGCGATGGGGAAGGTGGTACGGTACCGGGGAAGGCGGCGCGGGGGCAGGGTGCAGCCGCGCACCCGTCCGTCTGCTTCGATGGGGCCGGCGAGCTGGTAGTGGAGGCCGAAGATGCTCCAGGCGCCGAGGCTCCACACCAGCCTGTTCCCCTGCAGCGACCCGAAGACCACCGGCGTTCCATCATTCGTGTAGAACGTCCAGGTGGTGTCGGTGCCCGCCACGCTCCGCCGCCATTCAGTCGCAAAGGAGACGGTGACGGTGTCGTGGCGGGCCTCACCGAGCCAGATCACGACGCCGTGGTAGCCGGCGACCGGCCCGGGACCGTCGCGAGGGGCAGGCGCCGGCGTGGCGCACGCGGCCGCCAGGAGGAGGAGGCAACCAGCCGCGCGGCAACGAGGCACGAGCCGTTCACGCCCTGGGGCGGCTCTGGCGCCATCCACCAGAAGCTGCTGGCCGCGTCGGAGAATGACGCGTAGCGAGATCCGCGCGGCGTGCGGCATCGCTACACCGCCCGCCGGATCATGCCTGCAGGGCGCGGATCCACTCGGGCAGCCTGGTGGATATCGCTAGATAGTTCTGCCCCAGAAAGTCTTCCTGGTCAAAGGAGTACTCTCGGAAATCCACGTAGTTCGGGAAGATCTTCCCGACCCGGAACCCGGCTTCCTCGAACGTCCGGTAAAAGTCGCGAAGCAAGAATTTCGTGACGATGTTTACCGTCCCATACTCGAACTGTAAGGCGCTGATCTTCCCGCCTCGCAGGGTCTCGCGGAGGCCTTCGAGCACCAGGTGTTCAGCGCCCTCGACGTCCATCTTGAAAAAGTCGATCCGCTCGATCCCATTCGCGCTCACGTATCCGTCGCCCGTGGTGACTCGTGCGGAGATCATCTCTACCCGCCTCTGGTGCGGATAGTCGATCAGGCTGGAAAGGGCGCCATCTTCGGGATAATACTTTATCTCGATCTCTCCATCGGCGTTGGACAAACCGCAGGCGTTCAGTACGAAGCGCGTGTCGCCCTGGAAGGCCTCTTCCACGAGCCGCGCAGTGGGTGGCGCGATCTCGAAGGCATGGATGCGGGCTTCCGGAAAAAAGGACCGCGCCATCCGGGACCAATCGCCGACGTTCGCGCCGACGTCGAAAATCGTCTCGAGCCCAAATGGCTGAAGGGTTCGGAGGACGAACTCCTCTCCATTGTATCTGGGATCCCCGTCGAGATTACGGTGCCACGTCCTGAACAGATCCGAGTAGCCGGCGATCTTGCGCATCAGGGCGCCACGCCGATGGCTTGCGATGTATCGTTGCGCCCGCTGGTGGACGATTCGCTTCAGCCTGTAAATCATACTTCCTTTGTTGCCCGCCTGGGGCGGTGAAAGAGGTGATGGACCCGGCGACCCTGCGGCAGTCCTTGCGGTGGCGCGGAGCTCGAGCTTCCCCGTCGTCCGCACGGCCTTCTACGGGCAACACGATCTCCCCGCGCGGGAGGCCACGTTGTCCGGCGGGGGCGGCTCGTCGACGCGGCCCCTTACCCCACCGCGCGCGGAGATCGGGTCCGCGGAGCCGCACGATCTACGCGGCGGACGCCGGGTCGCAGCATCTACACGGTACCTCGCGGAGGCGCTCGCCGCAAGCAAGGTTTTCCCTGCGTCGCGGGGCCTCCGCGCAGCCGCAGCGAGGCGGGAGCCTACTTGCTTTCCGCCTGCATGTAGACCTCCTCGAACGGCTGCAGCACCACCCAGCCGTTCCCCTCGAAGCGGAGCTGGATCGACTCCCCGCTGCCGCGCCCGATCAGCGTCTTGAAGGAGATGTCGGTGTGGATCCCCGGCGTCAGGTCGCCGGACCAGGCGACGGTGGCGTTGGGGTCGGTGAAGACGGGCTGGCCGGGCGTCACGCGCAGGGTGATGGGGTTGTAGTGCGTGGTGATCGCCACCATCCCCGGCCCGCTGACGCGGATGTTGAAGAGCCCGCCGGAGGCCATCCCCGCCACGCGCCGCATCATCTTGATCTCGTAGCTCATCCCGTCTTCCAGCGCCAGCAGGTCGTTGCCGTTCACGAAGATGGTCTCGCCCGCGCCCAGGTTCAGCACCTGGATGCGCTTGCCGGCCTCGGCCAGGTACACGCGGCCCCGGCCCTCCATCTTCATGAGCGTGGCGCCCTCGCCGGTCACCATCTTCTTGAGCAGGTTGCCCAGCCCCTGCTCCAGCGCCCCCTGCCGCGTGAACTTGACGGCGCCCACGTAGCCGATCATCGCGCCCATCTTGCACCACACGCGCCCGTCGAGGTTCACCTCCAGCGTGTACGGGTTCTCCATCTCGAACTTGCCGCGCGCCTCCTCCTTCTGGCTGGTGGCGGCGACGAACTCGTGTACGGTCTGGACGGGCATGGACTCTCCTGGCGTGTTGGGACCGATCGGTGGGGCAGGATGCTCGGATGGGCGCGGCGGGGAGCCGCGGGTCAGCCGTCGCCGCGCTCGCCGCCCTCCGCCGGTACGGCCATGCTCTCGGGCGACATCGCCGCGCGCAGCTCGCGCATGGCCGCCGACGCGCTCCCGCCCGAGCGGGCCGCGCGCCCGGCCAGCACGCGCAGGATGTCGTCCCAATCGGTGTTGTCGGGAAGGCTCTGGATCAGCCGCAGGGCTTCGCTCTTAGGATTCATCGGGCTGCGATGGGGAAAGGGCTTTCCGAAAATAACCCGAAGATACCGGCTCTCCGGTTCCCGCACAAGCGTCGTGTGGTGCGTGCCCAAGGAAAGCGGCCCCCGGCACCGAAGCGCCGGGGGCCGCATCGCAAGAGCGGTTCCCGCGGCTAGACGCCGGCGGGCTCGCCCAGCGGCTCGTAGGCCGTGATGTACCCCGCCATCGCCGACGCCGCCACGGTGTAGGGCGAGGCGAGATAGAGCTGCCCTGGCCCCGAGCGCCCGGGGAAGTTGCGGTTGATGGCGCTCACCGTCACGTCCGTCGGCTTGCGGCTGACGCCCGGACCCGCGTTGATGCAGGCGCCGCACGACGGCTCGATGAAGGTGGCCCCCACCGCCTCGAAGACGCGGTCGTACCCCTGCTCCTGGCAGTACGCGTACACCTCCTGCGAGCCGCACTGGATGTAGAGCTGCACGTGGTCCGGCTTGCGCTCGCCGCGCTCGTGCGCCTCGCGTAGGACGCGGGCGTACATGTCCATGTCCTCCTTCTTCCCGGCCGTGCAGCTCCCCGCGTAGGCGATGTCGATGCGCACCGTCTCCTCCATCTCCTCCACGTACATCCCGTTCCCCGGGTCGCCGGGCAGCGCGATCATGGGGCGGAGCTGCGACGCGTCGATCTCGATCGTCTTCACGTACTCCGCGCCCTCGTCGGAGAAGAGCCCCTCGCAGAGCGCCTCCGCCTCGGCGCGGTCCATCCCGCGCTGCTGCACCAGGTACTCCACCGTCTTGGCGTCCGGCGCCACGAGGCCGGTGAAGGCGCCCACCTCGGCCGCCATGTTGGTCATGGTGGCGCGCTCGTCCACGGAGAGCGACTCCACGGCCGGCCCGGCGTATTCGATGATCTGCCCGATCGCGTGCCCGTCCTTGATGTACGGGTGGCGCAGGATCTCCAGCATGAAGTCCTTGGCCGT
>DASVVI010000211.1:0-16860 GCA_036386635.1 Longimicrobium sp. | reverse complement strand
CGAGGTGGGCTCCACCTTCGTGAACCGCCATGGCGTGGCGGACATGCACGGCCTGGTGTGGGAGTGGACCGAGGACTTCAACTCGCTCCTCGTGTCCGACGATTCGCGCGCCACCGCCGGGCGCGACCACCAGCTCTTCTGCGCGGCGGGCGTGATCGGCGCGACGGACACGGGCAACTATCCGGCGTTCATGCGCTACGGGATGCGCGCCGCGCTGGACGGACGATCCACCACCCAGGGGATAGGCTTCCGATGCGCACGCTGAAACTCCATCCGCGCCTTCTCCTGGCGACGGCGGCCATGCTCGCGGCCTCCGCGTGCACCGGACCCGCGCCGCGCGAGGCCGACGCGCGCACGCCCGCCGCGGAGGACTTCTCCGTGTACGAGCTCGATGCCCGCTTCCGCGATCAGGCCGGGCGGGAGCGGACGCTGTCGTCGCTCGGCCGGCGGGTGCAGCTGGTGGCGATGGTCTACACCGAATGCACCCACACCTGTCCGCGCATCCTGATGGAGCTGAAGCGCATCGAGGCGGCGCTCAGGGACGACCCCCGCGTGGGCTTCACCCTGATCTCGCTGGACCCGAAGCGCGACACCCCCGAGCGCCTTGCGGAGTTCGCCGCCAGCACGCGCCTCGACCCCGCACGGTGGACGCTCCTGACCTCGGACGAGAACACCGTCCGCGAGACCGCCGCCCTGCTGGGAATCCGGTACCGAAAGGAAGCCTCCGCCGAGTACTCGCACTCCAACAGCTACCTGGTGCTGGACGCGGAGGGAAGGATCGTGCACCGGCAGTCGGGGCTGGAGCAGGCCAACGAACAGGTACTCGCGGCCATCCGCGCCGCACTCCCGGAGAACGCGAACCCGAACCATTCACGGCCATGAGCCTCCGCAGCCCGCTCGCCATCGCCCTCGTGGCGCTCTCCAGCGCCGGCGTCTCCGCGCAGGGCACGACACCGCCTCCCATCCTGTCCAGCCGCGTCGGCATCGCGAAGCCGACCGGAATCGTGGCGCCTGGAAAGGTACAGGTGGAAGCCGGCTACACGCATAGCCACACCGAAGCGCGCACACGGCACGTCCTCGGCGAAACGACGCTGCGCCTGGGCCTGGGCCACGAGACCGAGCTACGCCTGGGACTTCCGTCGTACCAGCGCACCATCACGACGTCGCTGACCACCGCGGGAGTGGCGGACGCCTCGTTCGCGCTCAAACACCGGCTGCGCACCGCGCGCGGCCCGCTCCCGGCCCTCGCCATCTCGGCGGGCGCGACGCTCCCCACGGGAGAGAGGCAGGTGAGCAGCGGAGCGGCACAGCCGGAGGCTGCCCTCGCCGCGGAGTGGACGATCTCGCCCGCGATCCGCGGCGGCGCGTTCCTCGCGCACCGCTCCAGCGTGCTGCAGGACGACCGCTTCGGCGTCACCACCGCCGCGCTCGCCGGCCGCGCGCTGCTGGGGACCCGGACTCTCTTTCAGCTCGACGCCGCACGGGTGCACTCCGCCCGCGCCGGCGGAACCGAGACCACTCGCGGCCGGGCGACCCTCGCTCTGCGCCTGACCAGCAACCTGCAGCTCGATGCGTGGGGCGAGCGCGCGTCCACCGCCGGCACGGCCGAGCACCTCGTGGGTCTCGGCCTGGCCCGCCGCTGGTAGCCTTTGGCTGTTCTTTCACCTTCCTCTGTGGCTCTGTGTGAGGCCATCTGTTCTCTTTTCTCGATCGAACGCAAAGGGGGAATGTGATTACGTCACATTCCCCCTTTGCGTTGGATGCGTGTTGCCGCCAGCTACATCGCGGCTCCGAAGAGCGACTGGACCATGTCGAACGGGGTCACCACGCCCAGCAGCATGCCGTTTTCCATCACCAGCGCCCTGTGTACGCGCCCCTGGCGAAAGAAGCGGGCGAGGTCGGACAGGCTCTCCTCCGGGTGCACGGTGAACACCACGGGGGTCATGATGTCCGCCACGCATCGCTCGGAAAGGCCGCCGTCGTGCGCGAGCCGGGCGAAGGACCTCGACGCCAGCCGCAGCACGTCGGTGCCCGAAACCACGCCCAGCACCTTGCCCGTGGGCGCGAGCACGGGGGCTCCACTGATCCGCTCCTCCAGGAGCAGGTGGATCAGCTCGCGAACCGTCATCTCCGGCACGACCGCCACGACGTCGGTCTGCATCACGTCACGCACGGTGGCGGGCGCCGCCGGGGAAAACACGTTCGCTGTCATGGGGTTGCCGCGCCTCGCCACTCGGGACCATCGTACTTTGGGCATGATTGCGCTCCGGGAGCACCAGTGGGGAACTTCGCCTTCCCTCCGGAGAATAGTGCCGGGCACTTCGCGGCGCGTCGGGGAGTTCTGCCTCGTCACGTGGGGATTTCTCAGACACGAGTCGCGGATCGGCCCCGCCGCGGGTATGTTGGCGAAACTCGAACGGCGCTCCAGACAGGCTTCACGCGGCTCAGGTGATCGATGGATGCACGTCCCGGCAGCGAACCAGGCACCTCCGTACCCGACCCCGGCGGACTGATCCGCCTCCTGCAAGGGGTGGCCGTCGCGGCGAACGAGGCCCGCACGGTCTCCGGCGCGCTGCAGACCGCCCTGGACCAGATCTGCGCCTTCACCGGCTGGCCGGTGGGGCACGCGTACCTCAGCGACGCGGGCGGCGAGCTTGTTTCGGCCGGCACCTGGCACCTCGCCGACCCGGAGCGCTACCGGCGCTTCCGCGAAGTCTCCGAGCAGACCCACTTCCCGCCGGGGACGGGGCTGGTCGGACGGGTGAGCGCGGGCGGCGAGCCCATCTGCCTGGAAGATGCCTCCGCGGACCCGGATTTCACGCGCGCGCAGGCCGCCGCGGAAGCCGGGCTCCACGCGGCGCTCGCCTTTCCCGTGCAGGTGGGGCGCGAAGTCGCCGGCGTGCTGGAGTTCTACGCGGGCCGGGTGGAGCCTCCGGCCCCCTCCATGCTGGAGGTCATGGCGCAGATCGGCACGCAGCTGGGGCGTGTGGTGGAGCGCACGCGCGCGGAGGCGGCGCTGCGCTTCTCCGAAGCCAAGTTCGCCGGAATCATCTCGATCTCCTCGGACGCCATCGTCTCCGTGGACGAGTCGCAGCGAATCATCTTCTACAACACGGGCGCGGAACAGACGTTCGGGTACACGGCGGAGGAGGCGGTCGGGCAGCGGCTGGAGATCCTGATCCCCCACGCGTACCGGGGCCCGCACGAGGCGCAGGTGCGGGAGTTCGGCGCGGGCCCGGTGCCGGCGCGGCGCATGGGAGAGCGCGGGCACATCACCGGCCTGCGCAAGAGCGGCGAGACCTTCCCTGCCGACGCATCGATCTCGAAGATCGAGGTGGACGGCGCGACGATCTACACCGCCGTGCTGCGCGACATCACGGAGCGCATCCGTGCGGGAGAGGCGCTCGCCCGCCAGGCGGAGGAGCTCTCGCGCTCCAACGCGGAGCTGGAGCAGTTCGCGTACGTCGCCTCGCACGACCTGCAGGAGCCGCTCCGGATGGTCGCCAGCTACACCCAGCTCCTCGCCCGCCGCTACCGCGGGAAGCTGGACGAGGATGCCGACGAGTTCATCGCCTACGCGGTGGACGGCGTCACGCGGATGCAGGCGCTGATCAACGACCTGCTGGCGTACTCCCGCGTGGGGACGCGCGAGGTGGCCGCGGAGCCCACGGAGGTGGAGGGGGTGCTGGAGCGGGTGCTCGTGATGCTGGGCCCCGCCATCGAGGACGCGGGCGCGGCCGTCACCCACGACCCGCTCCCCACCGTGCGGGCCGACGCGGTGCAGATCGGCCAGCTCCTGCAGAACCTGGTCGCGAACGCCATCAAGTTCCACGGACCGCAGGCGCCTCGCGTGCACGTGGGCGCCGCGCGCGGCGAGGACGAATGGATCTTCTCGGTGCGCGACAACGGCATCGGGATCGCGCCGGAGTACCAGGAGCGCATCTTCATCATCTTCCAGCGCCTCCACTCCCGCGCGGAGTACCCCGGCACGGGGATCGGCCTCGCGATCTGCAAGAAGATCGTGGAGCGCCACGGCGGCCACATCTGGCTGGAGTCCGCGCCGGGCGGGGGCACCACCTTCTTCTTCACCATCCCCGATCATCCCCCCGCGGGAGGCGGAACCCACCGATGATGTCCAGGCCGATCGAGGTGCTCCTGGTGGAGGACAACCCGGGCGACGTCCGGCTCACCCGCGAGGCGCTCAAGGAAGGCAAGGTCAGCAACAACCTCCACGTGGCGCCGGACGGGGTGGAGGCGCTCGCCTTTCTGCGGCGGGAGGGGCCGCACGCCGCGGCGGTGCGCCCGGACCTGATCCTCCTGGACCTCAACCTCCCCCGCAAGGGAGGGCGTGAGGTGCTGGAGGAGATCAAGAGCGACCCCGCGCTACGGCACATCCCGGTGGTGATCCTCACCAGCTCGCAGGCGGAGCAGGACATCGCGCGAGCGTACGACCTGCACGCCAACTGCTACATCTCCAAGCCCGTGGACCTGGACCAGTTCATCAACGTGGTGAGGTCGATCGAGGACTTCTGGTTCACCGTCGTCAAGCTGCCCACGCGATGATTGCCGCGGCGCCCGTCTCCATCCTGCTGGTGGAGGACAACCCCGGCGACGCGCGGCTCCTGCGCGAGACGCTGCGCGAGGCGGAGGGCTTTCCCTTCGAGCTGAGCCACGCCCTGCGGCTGGCGGACGCGGCGGCCATGTTCCCGCGGTGCGCCGCGGACGTCGTCCTCCTCGACCTCTCGCTCCCCGACGCCCACGGGCTGGACACCGTGCGGCGGATGCTGGAAGTGGCGCCCGCGACCCCCATCATCGTGCTCACGGGGACGGACGACGAGCGCCTCGCCCTCCAGGCGGTGCACGCGGGAGCGCAGGACTACCTCACCAAGGGCCGGGCGGACGGCCCGCTGCTCGCCCGCTCCATCCGCTACGCCATCGAGCGCAACCGGCTGGAGCAGGAGCGCGCGCACCTCCTGCGCAGCGAGCGTGAGGCCCGCGCCACCGCCGAAGCCGCCGCGCAGGCCCGCGACGAGGTGCTCCGCGTGGTCTCGCACGACCTGGGGAACTACCTGGGCGCCGCGTCCGTGAACGTCGCCGTGCTCCAGCGCATCCTGCCGGAGGGGAGCGAGCCGATGCGCGAGCGCGTGGCGGGGATCCGCGACGCGGTGGCGCAGATGCAGCGCCTGCGGCAGGACCTGCTGGACGTGGCGAGCATCGAGGCGGGGCGCCTCTCGGTGGAGCCGGAGCCGCACGACCCCGCCACGCTCCTTGCCGAGGCGGCGGAGCTGTTCGGTCCCGTCGCGGCGGAGCACGGGATCGAGCTGGTTCTGCGCCCATCGGAGCCGCTCCCCGCCGTCCGCGCCGACCGTTCGCGCGTGCTGCAGGTGCTCGGCAACCTGATCGGCAACGCCGTCAAGTTCACCCCCCGTGGCGGGCGCATCACGCTGGCGGCGGATGCGGGCGCGGAAACCGTCCGCCTCTCCGTGCGCGACACCGGCACCGGGATTCCCGCGGAGCACCTCCCCCACGTCTTCGACCGCTTCTGGAAGGTGCGCGAGGGGAACCGCCATGGCGCCGGGCTGGGCCTCGCCATCGCGCGCGGCATCATCGAAGCCCACGGCGGCGAGATCCACGTGGAGAGCACGCTCGGTACGGGAACCACGTTCACGCTTACCCTGCCGCTCGCCTGAACAAATACAGGACGCCGTTGAGGAAGCTCTTGTGTATTTGGATAGGCGAAAAACAGAATGGGCTCACGCGGAGACGCGGAGACGCAGAGGAGAGGCGCTGAATTTACTCTCTGCGTCTCCGCGCCTCCGCGTGAGACCCGCTGTTCTGGGAATGCACATCGGTCTTTCTGCAGTAGACCAGCTTCTCCCCACACGGCGCTGAGCCCCTCCTGACGGTGGAGGCTCGGCGCCGCGCCTACGTTCCTGGAGCGAACACCCCAGGCAATGAGGCGACCATGTACCATTCACTCCGCAGGCTCATCCCCGCCGCGCTCGCGATGGTGGCGACGCTCGCCTCGCCGCCGCTTCCCGCGGAGCCGGTGGCCGCGCAGGGCACCCGCGCGCTCCCGTTCGCGCCGGGCGACCAGTGCGTGTACCGGGGGAGCGGAGTGCTTGGCCGAATCGGAACGGGGGTGATGGCGGTGGAGGGGCCCGAGCAGGTGGATGGCCGCTCCGTCTACCTCCTTCGCTTCGACTTCCGGGGGCGTGTGGGACCCGCATCGGTGGAGGATCACACCCGCTCCTGGTTCGACCCGGCCGAGCTGGCGTCCATCCGCTACACGAAGCGGGAGCGCACCCCCATCTCCTCGCGCGCGCAGGACGTGCGCATGGACTGGGCGGCGCGGCGCTGGCGCTCGGCGCCAGAAGGAGGCGGCGCGATGTCGACGGCACTGCCCCTGGACGAGCTCTCCTTCCTCTACTTCATCCGCACGCTCCCCCTCGACGACGGCGGCGTCTACACGCTGACGCGCCACTACGAAGCGGGGCGCAATCCCGTCGTGATACGCGTTCTGGGACGCGGCCCGATCCGGGTTCCCGCCGGCCAGTTCACCGCCATCGAGGTGGTGATGCGCGTCAAGGATCCAGCGCGCTACGGGGGCGAGGGCGTGATCCATCTCCACCTGACCGACGACGCGCGCCGAATCCCGCTCCGCGTCGAGTCCGCCGTGCCCCGCGCGGGGCGGATGGTGCTCTCGCTGGAGTCGGGCCGTGGCGGGTGCGCGGTGAACGGCGCGCGATGACATGCCATTTTTCTCCGATACACGGCGGATTCGTGATCCGCGGGTCGAGCTTCGCCGGACACGATCCACCCACATCCCCCGACTCCCGCCCGGAGCCCGGCAGGCCACTTTGGATGCAGCACGAAGCTCCGCTCCCGACCGAGTGCCCCAGGATGCGATCATGACCACCCCAGCCCTTCACCAGCCCACCGCCCGCAGACTGCTCGGTGCCCAGCTCCCGGTCCGCGTGGCTCTCCTTGCACCCGGGGTGTCCGACGACGAGATCGCCGCCGCCGCACGCCGCGCCCTCGCCACGAACCCCTGCATCCCCTGCGAGCGGGTACGTGTGGACGTGCGCGACGGCCGCATCACGCTGGAGGGCGAGGTCGAGTGGCTCTACCAGTGCTTCGACGCGTACGACGCGGTGTGCCGCGTCAAGCAAGCCGCGGGATGCACCAACCACATCAGCGTGGTGCCGGGCGGGCATGCCGGCTGAACGATGCGCGGTACACTCCGTCGGCAGGCACGAAGGGGAGGGAGCAACGCGCTCCCTCCCCTTCGCGCGCCGGGGTCGGGGAAATCTCCATTCGCGGCGTCGAGACATGTCCGCGCGGCACGTGGAGCGGAAGCGCGAAAAGCCGGGCGCGGAATCGACATCTTCCCGGCAGAACGGGAGCCCGGCGCCGCGTAGCTTGGTTGCAGGCGACAGGGGAAGTCATCGAGACCCTCTCCGGGTCGCCGGATCTCACCGGGATCCACCAGGAACCACGGAGAACTACCATGCGCAAGAAACTCATCCTGGGCGCGATGCTCGCCGGCCCCGCCCTGATCGCCGCCGGAATGCTCCCCACGCTCTCCTTCCAGCCGCAGAGCCGGGTGTGGGTCGAAGGCACCTCCACCGTGCGCGGCTACCGCTGCGAGAGCACGAGCGTCACAGGCACCGTGCAGGCTTCCTCGGCCGAGCTGGCCGATCTGGCCTCCGTGCCGCGCGCCGAGGTCACCATCCCGGTCGCCTCGCTCGACTGCCGCAACGCGACGATGAACGGCCACATGCGCCGGGCGCTGAAGGCGGAGCAGAGCCCCACCATCCGGCTGCGCGCCAGCAGCGTCCGCGTGACGGCCGGCACCGCCCGCATCAGCGGCGACCTCACCATCGCCGGGCAGACGCGCCCCGTATCCATCGACGGCACCGTGACCAGCGAAGACGGCAAGGTGCGGGTGCGCGGAACCGAGCGGCTGGTGATGACCGACTTCGGCGTGCAGCCGCCCAGCCTGATGATGGGGACGATGAAGGTGGCCGCGCCCGTGACGATCGGCTTCGACGTGGTGCTGAAGCCCTGAACGGCGACGCTGACGATACACGGGGGCGCACTCCCGCGCCCCCGCAGCTGGAAACCCGCCCCGGAGACCGGATCATGACGTCCCTGAATCGTGCGCTGCCTCTGGCCGCACTCGCCCTCCTCATCGCCGCCCCGGTGCTCGCCCAGGGCACGCAGGTGGCGATGAACACCACGCCGCGCGTCCCGGCGGACACCACTGCGCCCGCCGAACCCCGCGCCGCCGCCGCCACTGCCGCGGTGACCGCCGGCACCTACGGCCTCGCCGGATACGGGCGCCCGACCTTCGAGCTGCCGAAGCAGGACCTGAGCGAAGGAAGCCTGCAGCTGCAGATCGGCGGCGCCTTCGCGCAGACCTTCCAGGCGCTCGACCACAGCAACGAGGCCACGCCGGCGCCCGGCACCACGCTGGGCAAGATCCGCGGGGGCTTCAACCTGGCCAGCGCCAACCTCTCGCTCGGCGCCCGCCTGGCGCGCGGCGTACGGGTGGACCTGGACAGCTACATGTCGTCGCGGCACCACAACGAGTTCTGGGTCAAGGGCGGCTACGCCACCATCGACGCCTCGCCCATCGATCACCCGGTGCTGAACCAGATCATGAAGTACACGACGGTTCGCGCCGGCATGTACCAGCCCAACTACGGCGACGCGCACTTCCGCCGCTCGGACAACGGGAACACCATCCGCAACCCGTTCATCGAGAACTACGTCCTGGACGCCTTCACCACCGAGATCGGCGCGGACGTGCTGGTGCGCGTGGGGAACGCCTTCGTGATGGGCGGCGTGACCACGGGCGAGAACAAGGGCGACATCAAGGAGACGGCGGTGGACGCGAAGCCCGCCTTCCTGGGCAAGATCGGCTACGACCGCCAGGTGAGCGACGCCCTGCGCTTCCGCCTGACGGCCAGCGGCTACAGCGCGGCCTCGTCGCCCTCGACCACGCTCTTCGCCGGTGACCGCTCGGGCTCGCGCTACTGGGGTGTGCTGGAGGACACGGCGACGCTCAAGGCCGGCACCGCCTTCACCAATGGCCGCATCAACCCCGGCTTCACCAACGAGCTGACGGCCGTGCAGGTGAACCCCTTCGTCCAGATCGGCAGCCTGGAGCTCTTCGGGGTGCTGGAGCGCGCCACGGGCAAGGCGGCCGCCGAGGAGGATCGCCGCGAGGTGCGGCAGCTCGCCGGCGACATGGTCTACCGCCTCCTGAACGACCGCCTGTACGTGGGCGGCCGCTGGAACCGGGTGGACGGCGACTTCTCGAAGCAGACCGACCTGACGGTCACGCGCCGTGCGCTGTCGGCGGGCTGGTTCATCACGCCGAACATGCTGACCAAGGCGGAGTGGGTGCGCCAGGACTACGACGGCTTCGCCGCGACGGACATCCGCAACGGCGCCCGCTTCAGCGGCCTCCTCATCGAGGGTGTGATCGCCTTCTGAACAGCGGGCTGGTATTAAAAAGAGGGGCACGGAGAAGAGGTTCTTCTCCGTGCCTCTTCGTCGTTTCTACCTGCGGGTCACAGGAGCGCGGACGCCGCGCAACGCCGCCTCGCAGAGAAAAGCCTCACACAGAGGCCACAGAAGGAACTGAAAGCCACAGAGAAACCCTTTTGGTGGTTCTCTCTGTGGCTCTGTGTCTCTGTGTGAGCCATGCAGTTGCAGTTCTCTCCTGTGTCTCTGCGCTCAATGGTTTAGCCAGCGCCAGTCGTGCGAGAGGAGCGTGACCTGAACCGCTCCCGCCAGCGGTGCATCATTTCAGGGTCCTCCAACTCGACGCCCTCCGGCGGGATCAGCATGTAGTCCAGTTCGCGGAGTGACACGTAGTCACCCGGCCGGCCGATCACCAGGTGGTCGAGAACGAATACGCCGAGCTGTGCGCCAGCGAGCTCCAGGTCCGCCGTGACCTCCACATCCGATTCGCTGGGGAGCGTGTCTCCTGAAGGGTGATTGTGGGCGATGACGACGGCGGCCGCATTGCAAAGCAGCGCGGCTTTGAACACCTCTGCAGGGGCGATCTGCATTTCCGCGATCTGTCCCACCGCCGCGATGTGGATGCCCACGAAGCGCATCCTGGCGTCCAGGTACATCGCCACGAGGTGCTCGCGGTCCGGGTCGCCCACGGCGCGCGTAAAGAGCTCCACGGCTTCCTGGGGGCCGCTGCAGAAGCGGTAATCGGAAACGACGCTGTGGGTCCGAACCAGCTCGATTCGGTACGCGGGAACACGGAACGCCATCGGGTCCTGGAGGTCGGGGGCGAATGGCGGCGGGCACGTCTCTGGAGGCGAAAACATCGCTAAGGAGAACAGGGCAAACATGGTGTGTCGCGCGCACGGGTTGCCGCGCGTCCGGGGCGAGCGCTTCAGTGCAACCAGTCTTTCGCCGGGCGGCCCGCCGCGCGCGCGGCTTCGCGTATCTGGAAGAGCTCGCGGCTGAACGCGGTGGCGACTACCTCGAACGCCCCCTGGGCGCGCAACTCGCGCGGATGAAGCCCCGTCAGGTTCTTGGTGGCGCTTTTCAACGAAACCGCGGCGGTGTATCCCGCGGCACGAGCCGCGGACTCCAGCGTCCTGCCGTGATCGTCCAGCAGGTCGGCCGCGAGCAGGAGCCGCAACCACGCAAGGAGACGTCGCGGCGTCGGCAGATCGGCGCGCGCGCACCACCGGGGGACGGTTCGTTCATCGACTGCGAGCGCGCGCGCGAACTCCGGTCCCTGGCCCCCAGCCACCACCACGTGGGCGGCCGTCGTCAGCAATGCCCTCGCACGGCTCGGTACGCTTCCGGGCAGCGCACGCTGCAGGAGCCGGTCGGCGGCGCGTCCCCTTACGAGCACCAGGCGGCGGAGCATGGCCACGGGCGTGTCTTCGCGCACGAGGTCCAGGATGTCGGCGACGCCCCACGCGAGCAGCGTGCGGATCGTGGGGCCGTCACCGGGACCCACCGGGAGAGCGGCGATCACCACCGCGGAAGGAAGCGCCCGCAGAAGATCGCGAATCTCCTCCGCGAGCCCGCCCCGGGGTCCGACCGGGTCGACAACCGCCACGGCCCCGAGCGGTGCCCGGCGCAGCGCGTCCCGCAGCCCGCGCCAATCGGCTACCGGAACGATGCAGGTCGCGTGGGCTGGCGCCGCGCGCAGCCTGTCGCGGAGCGCCGGGTCGGGGTGCAGCAGGTAGACGGGTGTGATCAGCGGACCCATGCAGTGCCCGGAGTGGATGTTTTCGCGCCACATCTTGACCAGTGGCCGAAGATGCGGCGACCATACTTGGTACTCGCGAGCGGCGGAGATCCACCGCCGGGGTACTTCACCTGCAAACCCAGGGGTCATCCATGCACCGCACCCGCATCCTGCTCTCAGCCGTAATCGCCGGCTCGCTCCTCTCCGCGTGCGCGTCCGAAACGCCCACGGACCCGTCCCCAGCCGTCCCCTCTCGTCCAGCGCTCAGCAACGCAGGCGGCGGGTATATGGGCAATGGCGGGAAGGCGGCATCGGATTCCACCACCACCACGGCCACGTCCGACGCTGGCGGCGGGTGGATGGGAGGCGGGGGCAAGGTCGCGCCCGACACCATTCCGCAGCCGGAGTAGTCTGCCGCGTCTCCAGACGGTGCGTTCGCGGGGTGCGGCTCCGGCCCGCGGGCGCACACCACCTGACAGGCTCCGCGTCCGCTCACCCGCGCGAAAGCGAGAGCGCGCCCGGCGCGATCACGCGGACCAGATCATCCGCCAGAAGCCGTGCCTGGCGCACCGCGGCTGGCGCCTCCTTCACCGTACGGCTAACGGCCTCCGCCTTTGCCGAGCGCGCGGCGGCGACCTGCCCCTCGGCGATCAGCTGCACCTCCACGTCGCCCGTGGCACTCGCGAGCTCCAGCGCCACGCACGCGGAGCGCTCGGCACGTGCCCACTCTCCCACGCTCAAATCCGCGTGCGCGAGCGCCTCGTAGGCGTGCGCGAGCCGGTAGGTACCGTGGGCACGCCCGGCATTCTCCACCGCCATCTCGCGCGCGGCCTCGTAGCGCTCGCGCAGCCCGGCCCCGGCGAGAGCGCGAGCCAGGTTGCCGGCGGCCAGCGCGCGATCGTTGGCCGTTGGGACCACACCGAGAACGGATTCGAAGAGCGGCACCGCACGCGCGTGCTCGCCCAGGTGCAGCCAGTAACGCCCGACGTCGTGCACCAGCGCCGGAATCTGGGTGTGGTCCGCGCCGTACGCTTCAAGAGCGGCTCGTGCGTGCTCGTAGCCCTCGCGGAGCCGCCCCGCTTCGGTCGCCAGGTGAAACAGGTGGTGGTGCGCGGTTCCCGCCACGGGCCCCAGGCGGCGGCGTCTGGCCGTGCGCAGGGCGCGGCCGAGAAGTGCCTCCGCGCCAGGACGGTTGCCGGTCCGGATGTAGAGCACGCCAAGGCCGATGTACGCCCATGCATACGACGCCCAGTCCGTTCCCCTGGAGACTCGCACAGCGTGGCGAAACCACGATTCCGAGCGCGCGTGCTGGCCCTGATCTCGCGCAAGCCGCCCCACCTCCACCGCGAGCGCTGCGTCACGCGGACGGAGGCGGGCCGCCGTCTGGACGAACGCGAGGCGGGTGCCCGGCGCATCGTTCGCATCCGCCCAGGCGGCGATGCGGCGGCAGGCGTGAACCAGACGTGAGCGCTCCACACGGACCGGGTCGGCGGAGAGTGCGATGAGGACGGCGAGCGGAACCCAGAGTTCCTCAACGGGCCGGACTACGCGGATCTGGTCTTCCCGACGACCGCCCGCATCGAGGGAAAACAACGTCGATCGGAGCTCCACCGGCGCGTCAAGCCACGTTTCTATGTCGCGGAGCGCGCCGTAGATGGCTATCCCGGTCGGCCCTGGCAGCTCGTGCAGGATCTCGGCACCCTCCGCACGCTGATCGGCGCGCAGAATGGGTGGCGCCGCCAGCCGCGGACGGTGCCCCGCAGACCCGTCCGCGGGCTCGTCGTCCCGATTCCCTTTCCGGCCCGCTCGTGATGGTGGCATCGTAGGCTAACGCAAGAGTCCGCGGCGTCCACCCGCTCGTCACGGTACTGTTTCTGCCGCAAAATACCCGTGGCAACCACACCGCACCAGCGCCGGAAAGTAGCGTGGTATTCAGGACAGGACGCGCCGAAAACGCCTTTAGCTGCTGCCGCATGAGGCGTATGCACAAACCCGGTGCATCGCGCTTGGTGAGCGGAAAGTAGGGTGCGCCAAAACTCCGCCCCCAGCGCGTGCTGTGACGGTCCGGGCATGCGGGGTGCGGCGCGCGTGCCGCCATGTATCCGCAAGATGATGTCGAGGTGCGGCTTCAGCTGATGAAGCGCAGACTCAGCGAGCTACGCGAGCGTATTGCGAGGGAGGTGGCGCGAAGCCGCGAGCTGCGCGAACGGACTCTTCGAGCCCGGCCGGATGCTCAGGGACAGCGAGAATGTCACCTGGAATCGTGACCGTGGACGGGAGTGGTGGAGGGTCCGGATGTGCATCCGCAGGGCTTCGGCGGACACCCGGCTGAATGCGGATCGGGCGGCTCAGCTTTCCGCGAGCCACCCGCGGCTGAGCGCGTACCGTACCATCTCCGTGCGCGTGCGCAGCGCGAGCTTTTCGGTGATGCGCGCCTTGTAGGTCTCCACCGTCTTGGTGCTGATCTCCAGCTTGGACGCGATCTCCTTGTTGCTCTGGCCCCATGCGATTGCCCGGAGCACCGCCTCCTCGCGCTCGCTTAGCGAGGCGGAAGGGGCGGTGGACGGGTGCGACAGGCGGCGCGAGCCGCGCAGGAGGCTTCCGGCGAGCCCCGGGTCCACGTAGGTGCCTCCCTCCGCCACCATCTGGATGGCGCGCACGAGCTCGTCGGCGGCGGCGCGCTTCAGCACGTAGCCCGCCGCCCCGGCGTCCAGGAGCCGCGTCAGGTGCCCGCGGTCGTCGAACGAGGTCAGCACCAGCACCTTGATCTCCGGCAGCTCGCGCGAGAGGCGCGTGGTGGCCTCGGCGCCCCCGAGCACGGGCATGGAGAGGTCCATCACCACGACGTCCGGCTTCAATTGCCGCGCGCGGGCGATCGCCTCCTCGCCGTGGCGCGCCTCGCCCACGATCTCGATGCCGGGGCTCGCCTCCAGCATCGCCTTCATTCCCGCGCGCACCACGTCGTGGTCGTCGGCCAGTACGATCCGCACCGGGGTCATGGCGTGGTGCCCCCGACGGGGGCGCGGATGAAGAGGCAGGTGCCCGTACCGGGCGACGACTCGATGTCCAGCGTGCCGCCCAGCCGCGCCACGCGCTCGCGCATTCCCCGCAGTCCCAGGCGCCTGGTCTTCTCGGGGGAAACGAGGACCGTCTCCAGGTCGAATCCGTCGCCGTTGTCTTCCAGGATCACCGAGAGGTTGCCGTTCCTGCGCTCGATCACGAGGCTCACGCGCGTGGCCCGGGAGTGCTTCACCACGTTGGTGAGGCCCTCCTGCGTCACGCGATAGAGCATCGTCTCGACCTCGTGCGGGAACCGCTCCCCGTCGACGCCGATGCTCTGCAGATCGGCCTCGATGCCGGTTCGCTCCGACCATTCGTGCAGCAGGCCCTCCAGCGCGGCGGGAAGCCCCAGCGCGTCCAGCGCCGGCGGGCGCAAGTCGAGGGCGAGCTGCTGTACCTCACGCGCTATGCGGTCCGCCAGCTTCTCCAGTTCCGCGATGCGGGCTGACTGCTCGGCGGAGGGGGAGCCGTCCTGGAGCGCGCGCAGGCCGAGCGCCAGGGCCGTGACGAGCTGCCCCATCTGGTCGTGGAGCTCCCGCGACAGGCGGAGGCGCTCCGCCTCTTCGGCCAGGGCGAGCTGCCGGAGGAGAGAGTTGCGCTCCTCCTCGATCGTCCCGACGGTGATCTGTCCCATGAGGAGCGGCACGCGGTTCAGACGCCCGAAGACCCGCCCCACGGCCTTCGGGTCCGGTGCGCTCGGGTATTCGTCCAGCCAGCGCAGCGCGGCCACGTCCAGCAGCCGCGCCAGCTCGTCGAACTCACGGATGATCTCCTGGACGTCGAATCCCTGCACACGCCGCAGGACGGCGATGTCCCGCATCTCGTCGACCACCATCTGCTCGGCCGTGAGCTTCTCCGGATCTGGCACGAGCAGGAAATCCGCCGCCTTGGACAGGACCACAGGGATGTGGTCCAGCAGGTCGTGGTGAGGGAGGATGCTGTGGGGTTCCACGCTGAGCTGCGCGGAAATGGTGGCGACCCACTCGCCTGTGATCCGGTCACGGTCGCGGACGAGCCGTTCCGCCGCGAACTGCTCGAAAGTTGGAGCCGACTGGTTCATGTCCCCTCGAAACGAGGGCGAGGAAGTACCTCTGCCGGCTTGGCGAGCTCAGAGAACCGGATCGTCGGGGAAGGGGCTCCCCTTGGAAGAAGTTCGGTGCACCCAGAGAAGAGAGCGAAGGGGACGCAAGTTGCGTCATTTCAATAAGATAGCGCGTCATGGAGCGTTCGGCAATGCGGCTCGCGAGGCGCCTCTCCATCGGACGCCCCGCAAAACCGCACCCCGCCGCGCGGCACGGGCTTCCCGCTCAGTCCGCGTGCAGCGGCGCCGGCTCCAGCAGGCGTCCGACCACGGAGAGCAGCTCCGCCGGCGAGCAAGGCTTCGGCAGTGCCTCGGAGCACCCGATCGCGAGCGCCTGTACGCGCGTCTCGGCGGTGACGGACGCGCTGAGGAGCACCACCGGCACCGGCGCCGCCTGCTGGATCCGCATGCGCGCCACGGTGCGGAACGCCGCGTCCAGGTACGGCCCCGGGTCGAAGACGATCAGCCGCGGGGTGATCTCCACGCCGACAGGGAAGTCCGCCGAGCTTCCGGCACCCAGCACCGGGTAGCCGCTCGTGCGCAGGAGCTCGCACAGCGCGGAGCGCGATCCGTCGTCGAGATCGACCACCAGGATCGGCGACTCCATGCCCGCCGCCCACGTCCCCTCGGGCTCGCGCAGTCGTTCGCACGAGGCGACCCACGTGTCCGCCGGCAGGTCGAGCACCGCCGCTCTCGCCTTCCCGTCCTCTCCACCGCCTGCGTCCTGGGAGTCGAGCTCCTGGAGCGATTGGCGGAGGAAGTCCTCGGCCTCGCGGAGCCGCAGCTCGAATCGCGCCCGCCGCTCGTGGGGCAGCGGGAGAACGGCCTCGGGGCGTGTCTCTCTTGCGGTATCGTCCATGGCTGGGTCTTGCTCCCGGCTATCGGCTCTGCGCCGGCGCATCGTGCGAGACAGTCCCGAAGCGGGACTCGATCTCGCTGACGACGCATCGTGGGCTGATCGGCTTGGTGAGGAACCCGTCGAAGCTCAGGTCGCTCGCCTGTGTGCGGTGCGACGGCAGCGCGTGCGCGGTGAGCGCGACGATGAGGATGTGCCGGGTCCTCTCGTCCGCCTTCAGGATCCGGGTCGCTTCCCAGCCGTCGAGCACCGGAAGCGACAGGTCCATCAGGATCAGGTCGGGGCTGTCCTGGCGCGCGGAGCGTATCGCGCTCTCCCCGTCGCCGCACTCGGCCACGGAAAAACCCGCGTGCAGCAGGGCCGTTCGGTAGATGATGCGGCTGTCCTCGTGATCGTCCACCAGCAGAACCCGCTTCATTGGCGGCTCCGTGGGGCAGTCGTTCAAGAAGCCATCCCAATGAGCGATTGGATGCGCGAGGTGATCAGCTCGGGAGCGCACGGCTTCTGCAGGACGTCGTCGCAGACGGCGTGCATCCGCTCCCGCTTCACCTGCGACTCGCAGCCGGTCAGCGCGACGATGCGCAGCGCCGCGGCCGGCACGTGCTCCCGCAGCGACTCGGCGGTCTC
>DASVVI010000210.1:0-12597 GCA_036386635.1 Longimicrobium sp. | reverse complement strand
GTCCACGTACTTGCCGATCTCGCGGCGGAACTGCTCGATGTTGCGGTACGGGCGGTACTCCTCGAACTCGTGCTGCATGCGCGGGCCGACGCCGGGGATCAGGAGGATCTCCTCCTTGGAGGCGCTGTTGAGGGCGATCGGCTTCCACACTTTTGCGTACACGGCCTTGCGCTGCGCCTCGCCCAGGCGCGGGGCGAGCACGCGATCCACGGCGAGCATGTCCGCGTAGGGGCGGCCCTGGATCAGCGCATCGGCGGCGGCGGCGTCCAGGCCGGCGGCGGTGAGTTGCTCGCGCGTGGCGGTGTTTGGATCGACCATCGCGCCCGCGGCCGGTGCGACGGTGGTGTCGGCGATGGTCACGGCGGCAGCGGTGGGCGGCGTGACCTCCGGGGTGGCGGCGTCCTGCTCGGGTGCGTCGCTGCCGCACGCGGCGAGGAGCGTGGCGAGTACGAGGGCGGCGGCGGTTCTGTGCATCGGTTCTCCGTAGTTGGATGAAGTTCAGCTCTTCGTGCGGCGCAGCGCGGGGTGCCGGTACGCCAGCGCCAGCCCCACGAGCCCGAGCTGCGCCAGCGCGCCGGGGGCGAGCGCGGGCGTGGCGCCGCTGAGCGATTCCCAGAGCAGCGCCGTTCCCGTGAGCGCGGGATCGGACTCGCGCTCGAACTCCGCGTTGCCCAGCAGGTGAAGATACGCGCCGAGCGCCCCGGCCACGACGTACACCGCCATCACCGCGCGAAACGCCAACAGCACCACGCGCCCCGGCCGCACCGCCACCGCGGCTGCCACGACGAGGCCGGCGGCGAGCAGGGCAAGCGGCGTCCACTGCCACACATCCTCGTAGTGCTCCAGCAGGAGCAGCTCTGCCGTGAGCCCCACGATCCCCACCAGCACCACCGCGAGCAGGATGCGGCGCAGCACCGACAGCGCCTCGGGCTCGTGCGGCGGCGGAGATCCGGTGGAGAGCTGGGTTTCGTACATTCGACCATCTTAGGAACGGTTCGGCATCGCGATCCGCCGGAGAATATCCCGCGCGGACCGATCAGGCAAAGAGAACGGCGCCTCACACAGAGCCACTGAGGGATAGAGCAAGAACGGCGGGAGGGGTCGTTATCAGGTTCGCCAAACGTTTGGAGCGGGGCGGCTGTAAGGAAGTGGGCAAGCACGATGGGCGGCGCGGTTCCGTTCGAGACCCGCGACGCCCCGCACCCTCATGCGGGATGTCTGAGTTGAGATATACGAGAACGATTGCACTCATAGTGGCGCTGGGCGCGGGCGGCGAGCTGGCAGCGCAGGGCACGCCGGGGGGACGGCCGGGCGCGCAGGCACAGCAGGCCGCAGGGCAGATTCGCGGGACCGTGGTGGATGCGGCAACCGGCCAGCCGATCCGCTCCGCCTCCGCCGAGGTGCGCAGCGCGGCTGACTCCTCGCTCGTCAACGGGGCACTCACCGGGGCGGACGGGGCGTTTCGCATCGAAGGGGTGCGCCCCGGGCGGTACTTCCTGCGGGTGACCGCGCTCGGCCATCAGGCGTCCACGCGGCCCGGCATCGCGGTCAGTGCCGAGGCGCCGGTCGCCACGCTGGGGACGATCCGGCTCACGGCCAGCGCCGTGCAGCTCGAAGGCGTGACCGTCACGGCCGCGCGGCGCGAGGCGGCGCTGGCGCCGGACCGCAACACCTACACGCTGCGCGACATGCCCGCGGCGGCCGGCGGCAACGCGGTCGATGCGCTGCGCAACGTGCCGTCGGTGGAAGTGGACATCGACGGGCGCGTGAGCCTGCGCGGCAACGAGAACGTCGTCGTGCAGATCAACGGTCGCCCGTCGCCGATGCGCGGCGAGCAGCTGGGCGCCTTCCTCGCGCAGCTGCCGGCCAACATGGTGGACCGCGTGGAGGTGATCCCCAACCCGTCCGCCAAGTTCGACCCGGAGGGGATGGCGGGGATCGTGAACGTCGTCCTGCGCCAGAACACGGATCTGGGAACGAGCGGCGGCATCACCGCCGGCGGCGGCACCACGGGGCAGGTGAACCTCTCCGGCAACCTGGGCTACCAGAAGGGGCCGCTGACGCTGTTCGGCAACTACGGCTTCATGCGCGACGACCGGGAGACGACGGGCTTCACCTTCCGCGAGAACCGCTACCTCACGCCGCTGACCTACCTGGAGCAGGACGCGGCGGGTGCGTTCGCGCCGATGTCGCACACGCTCAACACCAGCGCCGAGCTGAAGCTGAGCGCGCGCGACCAGGTCCACACCAGCCTGCTGCTGAGCACCCGCAGCGCGGACCGCAACGACGTCAACGAGTACCGGGAGCTGGGCGCATCGCGCGAGCTGATTGGAATCCGCGACCGGCGGGCGAACGAGGAGGGGAGCGAGCTGGGGCTGGACTACGTGCTCGGCTACCGCCACACCATCCGCCCGCGCCAGAACGAGTTCGCCACCGAGCTTCGCTTCAACCGCGATAACGAGGACGAGCTCACCCGCTTCACCGAGCAGGCGATGCTTCCGGACGGCACCGCGGCCGACGCGCTACCCTTCCTGGAGCGGCAGGGGAACGACGAGCGCACCCGCAACTTCACCCTCACGGCCGACTACACGCGGCCGCTGGGCGAGCGCGTGCGGCTGGAGACCGGCTACCGCGGCACCATGCGCCGGCTGAACAGCGACTTCACCGCGTCGCTCTTCTCCTACGCGTCGGACGCGTACGAGGTGGACGTGTCGCGCACCAACGCCTTCGCGTACGACGAGACGGTGCACGCCGGCTACGGGGTGCTCGCCTCCACGCTGGGGAGCTTCGACCTGCAGGGCGGCCTGCGCCTGGAGCGCGCCTCCAGCGAGTTCGACCTGGCGACCACGGGCGAGTCGTTCGAGAACCGCTACGGCTCCTTCTTTCCGAGCGCGCTGGTCGCCTACAATCTGGACGACTCGCGGCAGCTCAAGGCGAGCTACTCCAAGCGCGTGGAGCGTCCGCGCACGCAGCAGCTCAACCCGTTCGGCCGCGTGGAGGACCCGCTCAACGTCTTCCGCGGCAACCCGTTTCTGAAGCCGGAGTACACGCACTCGTTCGAGGTCGGCTTCCAGCAATCGGGCGACCTGGGCACCATCCAGCTCACCCCGTTCTACCGCCACACCACGGACGCGGTGCGCCGCTTCACCACGGTGGACGATGCCACGGGCGTGGCCACGACCACCTTCCAGAACGTCGCCACGACCGATTCATACGGCGCGGACTTCAACACGTCGGTCCGCCGCGGGCGCGTCACGGGCTTCGGCGGGCTGAGCGCCTTCCGCCAGGTGACCGACGCGAGCAACGTGGGCACGGGTGTGGGGAGCGATGCCTTCGGCTGGTCGGCCCGGATGAACGCCACGTTCAAGATCACGCCGCGGCTGGACGCGCAGGGCTTCCTGATGTACCGCGCGCCGATGGCCACGGAGCAGGGACGCATCTCGGGGCGGCAGATGTTCAACCTCGCTCTTCGCCAGAAGCTGATGGGCGACCGGGCCAGCGTGAGCCTGCGCGTGGTGGACCCGTTCAACACGATGCGCTTCCGCTCGCTGACCGACGACGAGCGCTTCTACCAGGAGACGGAGCGCCGGATGGGTGCGCGCGGCGTCTTCCTGAGCTTCAGCTACAACTTCGGCCAGCAGCCGCGCGTCCGCCGCGAGCAGCAGCCGGAGCGCGGGGGGGACGAGGAGGAGGCTCCGTAAGGGGGGCCCTCTCCCCCAGCGTCGCTCCGCGACGCAAACCCCCTCCCCCAAAACTGCCTGGGGGAGGGGGTTTGCGTAGGTCTGTGCCTTGCGCGATGATCTGGTAGGGGCGCGATTCATCGCGCCCGTGCCCCACGCTGCTCCTCCGCCCGCTCGCCCGCACGGTTCGTATCGCCCCGGCGTTGTGCCCCTCGCCCGGAACGGCGCTTGCGCCCGGCGCGCGGCATGAGCGCATCCGCCACGCGGCCGCTGGTGCTGCAGACCGAGTCCGGGGAGTTCCCGCTGCACGAGTCCCGCCTGGGGCTGGCCGGGCACGAGTGGACGATCCTGCACACCGGCGTGGTGCTGACGTACGACGACGAGCAGCACTTCCTGCGCGAGTTCCGCGACCGGCTGCCGTACGGGGTCGCGCTGTGGCCCGCCGCCATCGCGCTGGCCCACGATGTCGCCGGGCGCGCGGATGGGCTGCGAGGCGCCCGCGTGCTGGAGCTGGGCGCGGGCACCGGGCTGCCGGGGATCGTCGCCGCCTCGCTCGGCGCGCGCGTCGTGCAGACGGACCGGCACGAGATGGCGATGTCCGTCTGCAGGCACAACGCGGTGCTGAACGGCATCTCCGCCATCGAGCACCGCATCGCCGACTGGGCCGCGTGGGACGATGCGGTGCGCTACGACTGGATCATCGGCTCGGACATCCTGTACGGCGAGTCGATGCACCCGCACCTCCGCCACATCTTCGAGACCAACCTGGCCCCCGGCGGTCGCATCCTCCTCTCCGACCCGTTCCGCGCCCCCAGCCTGCGCCTGCTGGAGTCGCTGGAAGCCGCCGGCTGGCGCATCTCGCTCGCCAAGTGGAATCTGGGCGAAGAGACCTCGCCGCGGCCGATTGGGGTGTTTGAGCTGGTGGCGGGGTAGGGCGAGTCACAGTCGCCGGGGCTGATCACGGGACCGGCGGTTGAAACCGCTGCAACAACTGCGGGAAGCCTGCCTTCGCAGGCTCGCGGGGGCGGGATTGGCCGGGGATCCGACCACCGGCGCCGCACCGCCGGGGGCTGAAGCCCCCGGCTGGAACTACGGGAAGGCGGCTGAAGCCGACTCGAGGGCCGAGGCCAGTCCGCAAAGGCGGACTTCGTGTTTTTCCAGCGGCGAATTCATTCGCTCCTGGACCCGGGCGGTGGAGCCGCGTCGGGCACGGGCAGCCACGTGGGGCTGCCCCTACAGGATCGGGTTCGTGCGGCAGAGGTCTAGGAGACGGCGCGTACGGCGGTGATCGAAGGCGGATGGTGGCCTGCGAGTCCGCGAAGGCGGACTTTGTGCTTTTGTTGCCGCGAGTTCACTCGCCACTACCTCCCCCATCCCCACCCCCACCACCACCCGGCAGCACCAGCGTGAACGTGCTCCCCTCGCCGGGGGCGCTGCGCACGGTGAGGTCGCCGTTCATGGCGCGGGCCAGGTCGCGGGAGATGGCGAGGCCCAGGCCGGTGCCCTCGCTGGGGTTGTTGAGGGCGCGGCCCACCTGCACGAAGGGCTCGAAGATGGCGTCCAGCTTGTCCGGCGCGATGCCGATCCCCGAATCGCTCACCTCGATCTCCACCCGCGCGCCGATGCTTCGCGAGCGGACGCCGATGCGGCCGCCGGGATCGGTGAACTTGATGGCGTTGGAGAGGAGGTTCACCAGGATCTGCCGCAGCTTCTCGCCGTCCGCGAACGCCGTCAGCGGGGCCGCCTCCGTCTCCAGCACGAGCGAGCGGGCGCGCACCTGCGGAAGGACCAGCGACTCCACCTCGCCGATGGCGGCGGCCACGTCCACCACCGCCAGGTCGTAGTGCACGGCGCCCGTCTCCAGGCGGGCGTAATTGAGCACCTCGTTGATGAGGCCCAGCAGGTGCTTCTGGCTGCGGCGGATGCGGAGGAGCGCCTCGGCCTGGGCGGGGGTCACGGGGCCGTGCACCCCCAGCTCGATCAGCTCGGCGTAGCCGTCGATCGCATTGAGCGGGGTGCGCAGCTCGTGGCTCATCGTCGCCAGGAACTCGCTCTTGCTGCGGTTCGCGCTCTCGGCCTCCGCCCGGGCCCGCTCGGCGTCGCGGAAGAGGCGCGCGTTGTCGATGGCCACCGCCGCGCGGCTCGCCAGATCCTGCACCAGCTCCAGGTCGCGCGCGTCGTAGTGGCGTCCCGACTCCGTCATGCACAGGGTGAGCGCCCCCACCGTCAGGCCGCGCGCGTTCAGCGGGACCACCAGGAAGGAGGAGAAGTGCAGGGCGCGCAGGATCGCCAGGTGCTCGTCGTCGCGGGCGCCGGCCACGAGCATCTCGTCCGTCACATCCGGTACGAACAGGGGGGTGCCGGTGCGCAGCACGTTCGCGAAGCCGGTCTCCGCCGCCCAGTCGGTGGGATAGCGTTCGGCGAGCTCCGCGGCCAGCGCCAGCTTCTCGGGGTCGCGGTGGACGACGGCGAGGCGCTCGATGCGCGGCGGCCACTCGCGCGCGGCCGGGTCCTCCACCATGTCCACCGCGCACCAGTCGCCCAGCCGGGGCACCGCGGCGTCGGCGACGGTCCGCAGCGTCTCCTCGTAGTCCAGCGAGGCGGAGAGGAGCTGGCTCGCCTCGGCCAGCAGGTCGGAGGCATCCTGTGCGCGCCGCCGCTCGGTGATGTCCTGGAAGACGAGCGACACGCCGGCCGGCGCGGGGTAGATGCGCGCCTCCACCCACCGCCCGATCACCGGACTGAACCCCTCCACCTGCGTGCCCACGCCGGTCGACAGCGTGCGGAGGACGGCCTCGTGCACGGGCGAGCGAGGCGCTTCGGCGAACGCCTCCTCCATGCGCCGGCCCAGGAGATCGGCCGCGCGCTGGCCCAGGAGCGCCTCGGCGCGCGGGTTCACGTAGGTGTAGTGCAGCTCCGAGTCCAGCGCCACGAAGGCGTCCTGGATCGTCTCCAGCAGCGCGGCGTGCCACTCCGCCTGGTGAAGCTCCACCTCGTGCAGCCGCGCCCGCTCCAGCGCCAGCGCGCACTGCTCGCTCAGGGTGGAGAGAAAGGTGCGCGTGGCGTCGTCGAACTCCTGCGGCTCGCGGAAGCTGAAGGAGAGCGCCGCCAGCGTGCGCTCCCCCACGGTCGCCGGCACCGCCACGAACGCCTGGAATCCGAGCTTCTCCAGGTCTTCCGTGGCCGTGGGAAAGACGCGCGTCCATTCCGCCGGCGTGCCGATGGCGATCGTCTCGCGCCGTAGCGCCGCCTCTGAGAGCGGCTTGCCGGGCTCGACCGGGAAGGTGCGGTACCGCTCCGCCACCTCGGCGCCGTACCCGCGCGTGCGGATGATCTCGAAGCGCTCGGGCCGCCCCTCCGCATCGGAGTGCACCAGCGCCAGCGACCCGGCGTCCGCGACCACCGCGGCGAGCCCTCCCTCCAGGATCACGTCGGCGATCTGCGCGCGACCCACTGCCTCGTTGAGCTGCGCGGTGAGGCGCTGCACCCGGCGTGCGCGGTCCGCGGCGCGCTCGGCGAGGGCGCGGGACTCGCGCTCCGCCTCCACGAGCCGCGCCCGCTCCAGCGCCTGACCGCACTGGCGTCCCAGCGCCAGAAAGAAGTCGCGGCTCTCCCGCGGAAAGGTGCGCTCTTCGGTAAAGGTGAACGCGATTGCCCCGATCGTCTCGCCGGCCATCGTGAGCGGGACGGCAGCCACGGCGCAGGTCTCGAGCGTGGTCCCGTTCAGCGGGAAGCGCTCGCGCGCCTCCTCCCCGGTCTCGATGAAAAACGCCTCCCCCGTGCGCACGCTCGCCGCCGCAGGGCCGGGCGTGTCGAGCGGGAAGCGCGCGTGCTCGCGAAAGACGTCCTCCGGCAGCCCCTTCTGGCGCAGAACCACCACTTCGCCGCCATCGCGCAGGGCGAGCAGGCCGGTGGCCGCGCCGGTCGCCACCACGCCCTGCGCCACCACCACCTCCGCGACCTCCTCGGGGGTGGAGCTGGCGGCCAGCGCCACGGTCAGCTCCTGCAGACGGCTGGTGAGGTCGCGCGCCTGCTCCACCTCCTGCCGCGCGAGCACCTGCTCTGTGACGTCCACCCCGTGCGCCATGATCCCGGAGACCGTCCCGTCGGGCCCGTCGAGCGGCTGGTAGACGAAGTTGATGAAGTGCCTGGAGGGCGGCTCGTCCGGCGTGCGCTGGTAGATGACGGGGGCTTCGGTGGCGGTGTACGGCTTGCCGCTCCGGTACACGTCGTCCAGCAGGTCGATGTAGCCCTGGTCCACGAGTTCGGGGAGGGCTTCGCGCGCGGTCCTTCCCAGGAGGGGCCTGTCGCCCGCGAGCCGGCGGTACAGCGGATTGGCGAGCTCGAATACGTGGTCCGGCCCGCGCAGGACGGCGATGTACGACGCGGCGTGCTGAAAGACGCTGGTGAGCCGCGCGCGCTCCAGCTCCAGCGCCTCCACCAGCCCGCGCCGCTCCGCCTGCACCCGCCGCTCCGCCACCGAGTCGCGCACCTCCACAATCGTCCCCACCCGCCGCCCCGCCTCGCGGATGGGCGACGCGCTGAACGCGACGGGGTAGAAGCGCCCGTCGGAGTGCACGAACACCTCTTCCCCTTCGGCGCGCGCGTCCTCGTCGAAGGCGCGCTCGATGGGGCACTCGCCGATGGGGTACGGGCGCCCGTCCGGCCGCGTGTGGTGGATGACGTCGTGGAGGGGGCGGCCCTGCACGTCGGCGAGCGTGTAGCCGGTGAGGCGCTCCGCCGCGGAGTTCATGAACGTGCAGTGCTGGCGCTCGTTCAGGATGAAGAGCGCCGGTGCCGCGTTCTCCGCCGCACCTCCGGGCTGGCGGCGATCGGTCAGGGTCTGCAATCGCGTGTTCCGCGGGGCGGCCGGGCCGTCCATTCCCCGGTGAATCGTGGGGCTCGACCGCATCGGGGCGCGATCGGGCAAGCCGAAGGACGGTAGCAACTTCCGTACTCTGTTCCAAAACGAACAGCGGGTCTCACGCGGAGGCCCGGAGACGCGGGGAGAGAACTGCAACTGCGGCCTCACACAGAGCCACAGAGGGAACGGAAAGAGGGTAGGAAAAGGTTTCTCCCGGTTGCGTTCTCCTCCACGCTGCGGGGCGGTTGATTCAGGGCGTGAATTTCGGTATGTTCATCGAACAGTCCTCGGGCTATTGCTCTCCCGACCTCGCGTCGGTGATCAACCCGGGGTTTTTGTTTGCCCGTATCCCAGAAGTCCGGGAGCGGGTTTTGTCGCTTGCATGACCTGCGGCGGCGCGGCTAGGGAAGCGAGTCGCAGGTGGCGCATCTTTTGGTAGGCCAGGCGGACGCCTTTGATGAGGCATCAGCGGCATGCGCTCTCAACGCGCGCGCACGCTGATCCCAGTCGTCGCGCGCGCCGGCACCGGGTGGATCGTGGCGCGCGAGCTCGCCCCGTGCGGTGAAGTAGTAGCGATGGACGGTTCCGCCCGTGTCGGTGCTGGGCTCGGAGGCGAAGCGGAGACCGTGGCGGTCGAAGTACATCTCGCTCGTGCCCGAGGGGATGCGCGTGACGAGCTTGCGCACGCCGGAGCGGTCCAGGTACGCCATCACCTGGCCGTTTGGGTTGTAGCGGCGCGTCATGCGGCCCGCGCTCGCGTTGACTTCGCGGAAGACTGCCCGCGCGGCCGCGACCGCTTCGGCCTCCGTCTCCACGGGCGCGGGGGCGGCGCGCGGACGGCTCCACGCCCAGAGCGCGACACCGAGAGCGACGACGGCCAGCATCGCGACGAGCGCGGCGCGATTGGTCTGACGGCGCACGGGGGATGGCTTTGTGAGCGGCGCGAGTTGGCGGAGCGCGTCTCCCATTGCCGCGCAGTCAGGGAAGCGGCGCGCGGGGTCGGGGTCCAGGGCGCGGCGGAGGAGGGCGGCGAGGGCGGGGTGCTCTCGGTCCAGCGCGTCGAGGGTGGCGGCGGGGTCTGCGACGGAGCCACCGGCGAGCGCCGCGACGGCGGTGAGGGCGAGCGCGTAGACGTCGGTCGCGGGGGTGGTGGGGTCGCCGGCCTCCTGCTCGGGGGCCGCGAAGCCGGGGGTGCGCGGGTTCCCGCCGCCGCCGGTCAGGTGGGTCACGGTCGATGCGCCGCTCGCGCCCGGCTGCGCGATGCCGAAGTCCAGCACCTTGATCCGCGCCGAAGCGCCGGTGCCGGTCGCGAACAGGTTCCCCGGCTTCACGTCGCGGTGCACGACGCCGCGCGCGTGGCCGGCCGCCAGCCCATCCGCGGCCTGCGCCAGGATTCCGGCGAGCTCCTCCGGGGCCGGACGCCACCCGCCGGCGATGCGCGCTCCCAGGTCATCGCCCGCGAGCAGCTCCATCACGAGGAAGTCCAGGTCCAGCTCCGCATCGACGCCGTAGTCGTGGACGGTGGCGACGTTGGGGTGGGCGATGGATGCGGCGGTCTTGGCCTCGCGCAGGAAGCGGGCGCGCAGCACGCCGCGCGCCTCCCGCGAGATGCCGGGGGGCGCAGTGACCACCTTGAACGCCACCTCGCGCTCCAGGCGCAGGTCGTGGCAGCGGAACACCGCGCCCATCCCGCCGCTCGCCAGGAACTCGTCCACGCGGTAGCGCTCGGCCACTACCCGGCCGACCAGGAGCTGCTCGAAGGAGGTCAACGGACCGGAAGCGGTGGTGGTAGGGGCGCGATTCATCGCGCCCGTGTCCGGGGCGGCACCGGTCTCGCGCGATGGCCGTTCAGCGCCCCGCCAGCCGCTGCCGCACGGTGAAGTGGTAGACGGGCTGCCGGTCCTCGATCATCACGTGCAGCAGTTCGCGGGCGCGCAGCTCGATCAGGGTGCGCCCAAGCTCGCCCTGGAGGATCTTGGCGTGCTCCTTCCCCAGCTCCTCGAGCGTGTCGGTCTGCGCCCCCGCGCCGGCGGGAACCGCGAAGCGCTCGTGCGACACGTCCATCGTGGTGCCGAACTCGTGCGCGCTCGCCGTCTGCGACGCGTACGAGTTGATCTTTCGCAGCTCCGCCTGGGTGGAGCCGGTGCGCAGGGCGGAAGTCACCTTCATCCGGTAGCGCGGGATTCCCAGGCTGTCGAGGCGCGCGTGGAAGCGGCGCCCCACCTGAACCAGGAGGGCGCGCGCATCCGGCGTCACGTACGGCACCGAGTGGTCCATCTTGCGGAGCACCCAGTACTGCGTGCTGTCCCCCAGCGCCACCAGCCGCCCCTGCCGCACGAGCTGCTGGATCTGCGCGTCCGCATAAGCGCGCACCCCGAGCGCCTGCGCGGTGGCGACCTGCGTGCGGTTGACGTCGCGCCGCAGCCAGCCGATCTCGCTCGCCCCCAGCGCCCGCCCCCGCGCGAACGCCGCACGCACCGAGTCGGGGCGCACTGCCGTCGCCGGATTCTCCGCAGGCACCGGCTGCGCGGGCGCCGGCGACGAGGTTGGCTGCCGAGGCTGCGCTGTCGCCGTCCGCGTGGCCTCCGCATCGTTGTCCGGATCGTACTCGTGGTCCCCGCCCGAGCACGCCACGAGCACCGCCACCAGCGCCGCCGCCATCCACCTTCGCATATCGAGCATCGCAAGCCTTTTCGTAAGCCTTTCAGGAAAGCGGCTCACGGGTGGGCCAGATGCATGCCAGCCCGCGGCGTCTCAGGCTGCTTCGACCTTCACCCGTTCGCGCGCCGTGACGGGGCGGGCACGGCGCCGGCCGCGCCAGGCGCTGAAGCGGCGCAGGCTGAGGGAGAGGCCGGTCCACACCAGGAAGGCGGCGCCGAGGGAGACGATGCCGGCGAGGGTCTGGCCCGGGATGCCGAGGACCTCGCCGGTGTGGGCGAAACGGAGGATGGAGCGCATGCGGCGGCCGGGCGAGGTGGCGGCGAAGGGCTCCCACTTCGTCTCATGTCCGGTGGCGCGATCCAGGGTGAGCTGCGCGCGCTTGTGGGGCTCGCCGCCGTTGCCGCGGTCGATGCTGAAGACGAACGGCGCGTCCGGCTTGCGCGGGAGGTTCAGCGTGATGATGCGCCACCCCGGCACCCGCTGCGTCACGCGCGGCCAGAACGCATCCACCCCCGCGAGCGCTACGGCCGGCGGCACGCCCGCGCCACCCGGCCGTGCGCCACCGTCCGGAGGCGCGGGAGCCGACTCGCCGGCGGCGCGGTACACCAGGTTCCCCGCCCACTGGTACGAGATCACGACGCCGGAGAGCACCACCACGAAGAGCGGCACCGCGCACCAGAAGCCGATGGTGTTGTGCCAGTTGAAGTCGCGCGCCTTGGGACGCAGCCCGCGGCGAAACCACGTGATGCCGCGCAGCATCCGGCGGCTCCACTCGCTCGGCCACCAGAGGTAGAAGCCGCTCACCACCAGGAAGAGGAAGGCGAGGTTGCTGGCCCCCGTCACCATCTTGCCGAGCGCGCGGTTCTCCTCGCCCGCGCCGAGCCAGCGATGTATGTCGGTGACCTTGCGGAAGAAGGCGCGAGCCCCCACCCCGCCCTCCCCCAGCACCTCGCCCGTGTACGCGCTGGCGAACACGGTGCGCTCCCGCCCGAACGCCACCTGCACCGGCGCGTCCGTTCTCGCGCGCCATGTGAGCGCGGTCGGCTTCCCCTTCTCCGTGCGCAGCACCCTTTCCACCAGCGCGGCAGGCGCAAGACGCTGCGCCCCCGCGGTCGGAGGCGCCGCCTCCAGCGTCCGCATGTCCGCCCAGAGGGTGATCTGCCGCTGGTACGTGAGCAGCACGCCCGTCACGGACATGACCAGCACCACGACGCCGGCGAAGACGCCCGCGACGAGGTGGCACCAGAAGATGAAGTTGCGGAAGGTGCGCATTTCGGTGTGGAGGAAAAGAGAAAAGGTGCGTTAGTGCGTGAGTGCGTAAGTGCGCTGGATCCAAACGCACTCACGCACTAACGCACTAACGCACTTCTGTTTATCTACGCGTGCTCACCG
>DASVVI010000209.1:0-4866 GCA_036386635.1 Longimicrobium sp. | reverse complement strand
CGGCACCGTGGGCCCGCTGGGCACGTCCGAACACGCCGCCAGCCCGATCGAAACCGCCACCGCCGCCAACAACCGCCTGCACTGCATGGGCATCTTCCCATCCTCCTGGGGTACTCCGGGTGTATCATGGCCCCGCCGCCTCCCGGAGTGGCGTGCGTGTCGGGGGCCCGGGCGGCAGAAAAGCCGTCCCCGGCGTAGCGGTGCATCGCACCGCGTCTGTTCGGCGCA
Organism: Longimicrobium sp.; assembly: GCA_036386635.1. Classification (GTDB taxonomy): domain Bacteria; phylum Gemmatimonadota; class Gemmatimonadetes; order Longimicrobiales; family Longimicrobiaceae; genus Longimicrobium. The sequence continues at coordinate 4,638 of DASVVI010000209.1, read as the reverse complement.
GGTCGTTCAGGTCCGCGATTGCGATAGAATGACTAACCAAACACGTTCCGGTACGCAATCCCTTTCGAGCCTCTATCTAAAATATTCTAATACTGGTCGTGCGACGGGTGGGGGAGCGGGAAGGGCCCCGAGTTCAGGTTCGGTCTGCATCAACCGTACCTTTAGATCATCCGTGCGGGTGCGAATGCGCGTGACGCGTGCACTCTGTTTGCGCCTGTATGGGAAGTATAAGGCAGGTCGGGAGAATCGTGTTTTCGGCTCGTACCTACGCTGCTGGTGCGCGCCCTTCCCACGCGGTGCGCATCCACGAGCGAGGTGCCGCGGAAGTCGCGGCACACGGCCGGTCGATCCACGAAAACGCAGAGGCACAGAGAAGACGTTCTTCCCTGTGCCTCCGCTTCTACGTGCCTGCGTGCCTCGGTGTGAGCGCTAGCAGAGGTACTTGCCGCACATCGGCTCGCCGGGCTCGTGATACACGTAGAACGACTGGGACGTGGCGGATACGCCGCCCGACGTCACGATCACGCGCAGGTAGAACGACGGCGCGTAGTTGGCTACGTTGCGGGTGTACGTGCTGCTGTTCGTCCCCACGTTGTTCCAGGTGGCGTTGTCGGTGCTGTACTGCCACTGGTAGCTGTAGGTGCCGTTGCCGCCCGTCACGCTCGCGTAGTAGTAGCCCGTGGTGGCGCCGTAGAGGTAGTCGTCGCCGGTCACGGACGCGGACAGGCCCGACGGGGGCGGCGGCGGGGGCGGCGGAGGCGCGGACCCGCCCAGGGTGTAGAGCAGCAGGTTCGGCGAGCCGGTGCCGATGCCGTACAGCCTGTTGGGCGTGGCGTTCGCCGCGATGGCGCTGTTCACCGTGGCCGGCGCTGCGGTCGGGTTGCCCTGCAGGTACAGCGCCGCGGCGCCCGTCACGTGCGGCGTGGCCATCGAGGTGCCGCTGATGGTGTTGGTGCCGCCGTACAGCCACGCGGAGGTGATCCCGCCGCCGGGGGCGAAGAGATCCACGCAGTAGCCGATGTTGGAGAAGTCGGACTTGTAGTCGTTGGAGTCGGTGGAGCCCACCGTCAGCGCCTCGCCCACGCGGGCCGGCGACTTGTAGCACGCGTCGTAGGAGTAGTCGTTCCCCGCGGCGATCGCGACGGTCACGCCGGCGGCGATCAGGTTGCGCACCGCGTCGTCCACCGCCTGGCTGGCGCCGCCGCTCAGCGACATGTTCACGACCGCGGGCTTCACGTGGTAGTAGCGGACCCAGTCCACCGCCGCGATGATGGTGGACCACTGCGAGCCGCCGCTGCACCCGAAGACGCGCACCGAGACCAGCGACACCCCCTTGGCCACGCCGTAGTTGGCGCCGCCCACGGTGCCCGCCACGTGCGTTCCGTGGCCGTTGCAGTCCTGCCCGTTGTATCCGTCACCCACGTAGTCGGCCCCCACCGAGGCGCGCCCGCCGAACTCCCAGTGCGACGTCTCGATGCCCGTGTCGATGATGTACGCCCTGACGCCCGCGCCGTTGCTGTTGTAGGTGTAGCTGCCGTTCAGCGGAAGGTCGCGCTGGTCCACGCGGTCCAGCCCCCAGCTCCCGGCCTGCGCCAGATCCACGCGCTGGTCCTGCTCCACGTACGCCACGTTCGGGTTGCGGCGCAGCGCGGCGACCGCGCCCTCGGGGAGCGTGGCGGCGAAGCCCTTGATGGCGTGCTGATACGTGTGGTGCATCGTTCCGCGGTGCGCCGCCACGAGCTGCCGCGCCAGCCCGGGCGCGTCGCTCACGTCGCGCTTGAACACGACGACGTACCGGTTGGGGATCACCTCGCTCACGCGTCCCGCCTGGCGCGCCGCGGCCGGCGCATCGGCCGGCAGGGTGGGACCGCTGGGCACGTCCGAGCACGCCGCCAAACCGAGGGCGACCGCCGTCGCCGCGAACAACCGCCTGCACTTCATGGACATCTTCCCGTCCTCCTGGGTACTCCGGGTGTAAGATGGCCCCGCCGCCTCCCGGAGTGGCGTGCGTGTCGGGGCTTGGACGGCACGAGAGCCGCCCTTACCGAAGCGGTGCATCGCACCGCGACAAGTCAGCGTGTTCGCCCTGCGCGCTTGTAACGGGCCTGCACGTGTGAATCGTTGACTGCTGATCATCAAAGAGGGCGCTATCCATTCGCGCCTGTTGCTAACCATTGTAGCAGATCAGAATCGCGCCTAATACCCGTGATGAACTGTGCACTATCATGTCTCGCGGGCGTCGACGAGCTTGCCGTCGCGCGCGCTGAGTCGCACGCGGGAGGCTTCATTCTGTATACTCTGTTTGCGCCTACAATATGCAAATAATTTGCCAAAGGCACGGATGGCTGTGGCTCGGTTTGCGACCTACTCGTGCGCCGCTAGATTGCGCGTCTTCACCGCTCGTGGAGGGATCGCCATCAGGGAGAACCGCGCTATGAAAGCCTCGCTTCGCTCCATCACGCCCATGATCCCGGCGGGTGGCAGCCTGGACGAGGCGATCCGCTTCTACACGGATGAGCTGGGCTTCGCGGTGACCTGGCAGGCGGGGAACATGGCGGGGATCGAGCGCGACGGTGTGGGCTTCAACCTGGTCGTAAACACCAACCGGCAGTGGGCGGAGAACGCCAGCTTCAGCATCGCCGTCTCGGACGTGGACGCGCTGTACGCCGAGTACGGCCAGACCTCGGCGCGCGTGGGGCCGCTGGAGGAGAAGCCGTGGGGGCGGCGCGAGTTCCACATGATCGTACCGTCCGGCGTGTGCCTGCAGTTCTACCAGGCGGGCACCTGAGGCCGACCCGTGCATCGGGGCGGGGGCGGGCACGGGCAGCCACGTGGGGCGGCCCCTACGAGGGTTTGGGGGTCGTGGGCGGGGGGTGGAGCGGGGCAGGGGGTGGGCAGACACGCAGGTCTGCCCCTACCGTCATCGGCGTGCGGAACGGGGGACGGTGCAGCCCGTGACACGGGCGCGATGAATCGCGCCCCTACCGGGCATCGGCGCAGCGCACGGTGTTCTCCCCCTCACCCGCCCTGCGCCCCCGCAGGCGGGGGAGGGGGTCGGGGGGAGGGGGCCCTCTGCGCCGTACCGACGCCAGCCGAACGGGACCGACCTCCGCCCCCTCTCTCGATAACGGCGAGGGCGGAGCCCTCTCCTGTTATCGGGAGAGGGGGCAGCGAGGAACGAGCGGGGGTGAGGGCCCGTGCGCCCCCTACCCCCGCCCGTTATATTCCCACTTCATCCCATTTATCCCAGTCTGTCCCGTTCCGCGCAGCACGCAGCCGATGAAGAAACACCCCGAGCTTCCCGCGTCCACCACGGCGCTCGAAGAGGAGATCCTGGGCCGCTGGCAGGCGGAAGACACCTTTCGCCAGAGCCTCGAGCGCACCCGCGACGGCAAGCCCTTCGTGTTCTACGAGGGCCCGCCCACCGCGAACGGGCGCCCCGGGATCCACCACGTCTTCTCGCGCGCCATCAAGGACTCCGTCGCCCGCTACCGCACCATGCAGGGGCGCCACGTCCCGCGCATCGCGGGGTGGGACACGCACGGCCTTCCCGTGGAGATCGAGGCGGAGAAGCGGCTGGGGATCAGCGGCAAGAAGCAGATCGAGGAGATCGGCATCGCGCGCTTCAACGAGGTGTGCCGCGAGAGCGTGCTCACCTACACGGACGAGTGGGAGCGCTTCTCCGCGCGCATCGGCTACTGGCTGGACTACTCGAAGCCGTACGTCACCTTCCAGCCCGAGTACATCGAGTCGGTCTGGTGGCTGCTCAAGGAGATCGCGGACCGCGGGCTGGTCTATCGCGGCCACAAGATCCTGCCGTACTGCCCGCGCTGCGGAACCGGCCTCTCCAGCCACGAGGTCGCGCTCGGCTACAAGGACGTCAAGGACCCGTCGCTCTACGTCACCCTGCCCATCCTGAAAGAGGACGGCACGGAGGACGGGCGCGAGTTCCTGGTGTGGACCACCACGCCGTGGACGCTGGTCTCCAACGTGGCGCTCGCCGTCAACCCGGAGCTGGAGTACGCGGAGGTCGATTGGGAGGGGCGCACGCTCGTCCTCGTCGCCGCGCGCGTGCCGGCGCTCTTTGGGGCGGAGGCGAACGTGCTGCGCACCTTCCCGGCATCCGAAATCGTGGGGCTGCGCTACAAGCGGCCGTTCGACTGGGTGGAGCTGACGGCGTTCGCGGACGAGGAGGTGCGGCGCGGGTGGCACGTCCTTCCCGCCGACTTCGTCTCCGCCGACGACGGCACGGGGATCGTGCACATGAGCCCCGCCTTCGGCGCGGACGACTACGCGGTGTGCCGCGAGCACGGGCTCCCCGTCCTGCAGCCGGTGGACGACCGCGGTTCGTTCCGCGCGTCGCTGCCGCTGGTGGGCGGCAAGTTCGTCAAGGATGCGGACACCGACCTCGTCATCGAGCTCAAGAAGCGCGGCCAAGTCTTCCGCTCGACGAAAGAAGAGCACAGCTATCCGCACTGCTGGCGCTGCCAGCGCCCGCTGCTGTACATGGCGCGCGACTCGTGGTTCATCCGCACCACCGAGCTGCGCGACAAGCTGATCTCCAACAACGACGAGATCCGCTGGTTCCCGCCCGAGGTGGGGAGCGGGCGCTTCGGCGAGTGGCTGGAGAACAACGTG
>DASVVI010000208.1:0-1913 GCA_036386635.1 Longimicrobium sp. | reverse complement strand
TCCCCTCTCCCAGAATTGGGAGAGGGTGGCGAGCCTCAAGCGAGCCGGGTGAGGGCCTGCCGTAAAAAGCGCCGCCGCGGCGTGGGGCCGCGGCGGCGCTGCGTCGTCCGGTGCGCGCGGGGCTTACAGCCCCAGCACCTGGGTGCCCTGCTCGAACACGATGTCCACGGGGATCCCTTTGCTCCCCAGGCGGTCCAGGTCGGCCTGGAGCTGCGGGCCGATCTTGCCGTGCTGCTCCTGGAACTGGCCCACGGCCTCGTAGTCGCCGTTGCCCTGCATCACCAGGATGTCGCGGGCCAGCGCGTTCATGGCCGCCTCCATCTTGGGGAAGTCCACGCGGTACTTGCCGTCCGCGCCGCGGGTGAAGGCGCCCTGCGACTGCATGTAGTTGAACGCCGCCACGTTGGCGCGGCCGTGCGCGCTGCTCGCGCCGAAGCGGATGGAGCGGAACAGGCTGGCCAGAAAGGTCACGTAGTTGTTGCGGATGTCCTCGCCGCGGAGCTCGCCCTGGCGGTTCAGCTGCTGCACCATGTAGAGGCCCAGGATGTCCGCCTTGCCCTCCTCCAGCGAGCCGGCGCGCTCCTTGAGCGCCTCGCGCACCGTGCCGCGGCCGTTGACGGTGTTCTTGATTCCCAGGCCGTGCGCCACCTCGTGGAACATCACGTTCCCGAAGAACGCGTCGAAGTTGATGTTGGCCTGCTGGTCCGCCACGATCAGCTCCTGCGCGATCGGCACCAGGATCTTGTCGAACTTGGCCCGCATCGCGTTCTTGAGCTGAAGGCGGCGCGTCCCCTTCTGCAGCTGCACCTGCTCGTCGTTGGGCAGGTTGATCGCGATGGTCTTGGAGCCCGCGTTGGCCTGCCCCGCGTAGAACACCACGTCGTACGCGTTCAGGTCAGAGTCCGAGCCCGGCGTCTCCTGCTTGTAGCGCGCGTCCACGGGGATGCCGCGCTGCAGCGCCGGCAGCTGCGCCACCAGCCGCGACAGGCGGCGGCTCCAGTCCTGGTCCTTGATCAGGACGTACGCCTCGTTGGACGCCTTGTAGCCGAAGAGCAGGTCCTCGTACGTCTCGATGGGGCCGACGATGATGTCCAGCGTGTTGCTCTTCATGTCCATCCACGCCAGGTCGCTGGGCTGGTAGCTGTCCGTCAGCAGCGCGTCCGCGCGCAGCGTCAGGTACCGCTTCAGCCCCGCGTCCTCCGCCAGCGCCGCGGCCGCGCGCAGCTTCTCCGCCGTGCGGCGGTTGGCGTCCGCGTACGCCCGCGAGAACGGCGTCGCCACCAGGCGCCCGGCCGCGTCGCGGCTCACCACCGTGTACAGGCTGCGCAGCGAGTCCGCCCGCGCGCCCCCGCCGGCCACCGCCCGCTCGAACTCCTCCTTGGTCATGTCCGCCGGGTAGTACGCCGCCCCGGCCGGCTTGGCGCCCACGCCCGGCACGAAGGGCTCGTCGCCCTCCAGCCGGTCCCAGGGGCCGTAGTTGATCTCCACGAAGCGGCGCATCTCCGGGTCCGTGACCCGCGCCAGCAGCGCCTCGCGGTTGCCGTACGCCTGCTGCCAGTAGATGCCGTCCTGCTCGCGCGCCGCGTCGATCAGCAGCGGCAGCATCTGGCGCTCCCGGGCGCTCAGCTTGGACACGTCCGCGGTCAGGCGGACCGTGGTGTACTTGGCCAGGCGCTCGGCGATGGGCGTCGGCGCCGTGGCGGCGGCTCCACTCGGGGCGGTCCCGGCCGGCGCGGCGGGCGCGGGCGCCGGGGTGGCGGTCTCCTCGGTCGCCGCGGCCGCGCACCCGGAGATCCCGAGCGCGAGGAGGGCAGCGGCGGCATACGGAACTCGTTGCATGAACGTTCTCCAGGGGGATAGATCGCGGCACGATGTGGCCGGTGTACCCCTGCATCATAGCCGGGGATCCGGAA
>DASVVI010000207.1:0-3331 GCA_036386635.1 Longimicrobium sp. | reverse complement strand
GTTGCCGCTGGTCGGCTCCACCACCACCATCCCGGGGCGCAGGCGGCCGGCGTCGATGGCGTCGCGCACCATCGCGTAGCCGATGCGGTCCTTGACCGAGTTGAAGGGATTGAACCCCTCGTGCTTCACCACCACACGGCCGGGGAGTCCCTCGCCCAGCCGGTTGAGCTGGATCAACGGCGTGTCGCCCACCGTCTCCGTCACGTTGGTATAGATGCGTCCGCGCGCCATCTGCGGCTCCTCTGCTGGGGTTGGGGAGGGTGCCTCACGGAAGGAGGCCGGATTCGAAGATTCCGCCGCACACCGACATTCGCAAGGACGGCGATTCAAACCATTGGGCCGCTCAGGGTGTCGAACCGTTCGACAGGCAGCGGGAAGGAACCCGCGCCGCCCCGCTCTACTGGAGAACCACCATGCGCCCCCGTTCCCTTCTCGCCGCCGCACCCGTCCTCGCGCTCCTCCTCTCCACCGGCGCCGCGGCGCAGGATTCGTCCACCGACTGGCTGCGGCGCTGCCGCGAGGACCGCAACTGGGGCTCTCAGGGGAGCGAGCGCCACTGCGAGGTGCGCGAGTCGCGGCTCTCCGCCCGCCCCACGCTCTCGGTGGACGGCGGCGACAACGGCGGGGTGACGGTGACGGGGTGGAACGAGGGCGGCATCCTGGTGCGTGCCCGCGTGCAGGCCAACGCCCGCTCGCGCGAGGAAGCGCGCGATCTCGCCCAGCAGGTGCGCGTGACGACCGAGGGCGGCGAGGTGCACGCCACCGGGCCGGAAAGGCGCGAGGGGCGCTCCTGGTCGGTCAGCTACGAGGTCTTCGTCCCCCGCCGCACCGGGCTCGACCTGGAGACCACCAACGGCGGGATCGGCGTGGAGCGCGTCTCGGGCGAGATGCGGCTCCAGGCGCGCAACGGCCCCGTCTCGCTACGCGGCGTGGGCGGCAACGTGCACGCCCGCACCTCAAACGGTCCCCTGCGCGTGGTGCTGGAAGGGGACCGCTGGGCCGGCCAGGGGCTCGACGCCGAGACGCGCAACGGCCCCGTCACGCTCGAGGTGCCGGACGGCTACTCCGCCAGCCTCGAGACGGGCACGGTGAACGGGCCGATGAACTTCGACATCCCCGTGCGCGTGCAGGGCCGCATCTCGCGCCGCATCCAGACCGAGCTCGGCCGCGGAGGCGCCCCCATCCGGGTCGTCACCACCAACGGGCCGGTGACCGTCCGCGGCACCTGATCCGCGCTGGGTTCGGCAACTGCATCTCACGCGGAGACGCAGAGACGCGGAGTTCGCCGAAGCTCAGTGTTGAGGCACAAGGGGCCGCGACTTCAGTGTCGCGGCCCTAACCGTTGGCGCCAGTTGGAACGCGTTGAATGCGCAGTGCTGGCGAACGTGGCCGTACTGGATGCCTCCAGGTGGCGCGGCACCGCGTGGGTGAAACCCGCGACTCCGCTCAGTTACCCGAGCCGAGATAGCCGCTGCACACGGTCAGGCTGCCAGAAATCCGCGGCGCGGATATGCTGAAGTAGCTCACAGTCCAACTCTCGCGCTCAGGTTGAAGGGACGCTCCACCCTGGATCGTCACCTTTGACAACCTAAGCACAACCAACCTTTTCCGACAGTACCTTAAACGATCGTTCCTCTCGCGCCTACTGTAGCACCTGCTTGATCGCACAGAGTTGGGACGCCATCATTCCAGCCGAGACCCGAACCACTAATGCGCGGAAGCGGTGAAGCCATGGGACGATGCTGGTTGATGAAGAGTGAGCCGTCGGTCTATTCGATCGACCACCTGGAGCGCGATGGGCAGACATCCTGGGAGGGGGTGAGGAACTTCCAGGCGCGCAACTTCATCCGCGACGACATGCGGGTGGGCGACCGCGTCCTGTTCTACCACAGCAACGCGAACCCGGCCGGCGTGGCGGGGCTCGCGCGCATCGCGCGCGCCGCCTACCCCGACCCTGCCGCCGCGACCCCAAGAGCGACTATTTCGACCCCCGCGCCAGCGATGAGGATCCCCGCTGGTTCATGGTGGACGTGGCGTTCGAGGAGCGCTTCCCCGCCCTCGTCTCTCTGGACACGCTCCGCGAAACGCCGGGTCTCGAAAAGATGCTCGTCATCAACCGCAGCCGCCTCTCGGTTCAGCCGGTCACGGAGGAGGAGTTCGAGACCGTCGTGAGGCTCGGGAGGGGGAGTGCGTGAATGCGGGAATGCGGGATTGCGGGCGTGAATGCGTGAGGCGTGAGGCGTGGCAAACATCGCCGAGCTGGTCAGGTGCGCGGCCCTCGCGCGGTTCGCGCGGGAGGGACGCGCGAGGGTCTGTGCGCAAGGGCAGGCATTCGCGCGGCACTGGCCGGGGGATAAATCCCCCGGCTGGAACTACGCGAAGCCGGCTGAAGCCGGCTGAGCTGGGGCCTCCTCGGGCACACGCCACCGGGAGTCTTGTCATCCTGAACGACGCGCTGCACCGACCTTGCCCCGTCTCCATCCTCTGGCGCGGAGTGAAGGATCTAGGACGCGTTGCGCGGCGTTCGCGTGACGCGCGGACCCCTGCCCGGCTCCGGCCAGATCCTTTAGTTGCCGCACTTACGAAACGCGCGGCGGTGCTCGGGTGCGCGGCTCGCTCGGGATGACAAAGGGGGCCGCACCAACGCACTAACGCACTCACGCACTTCTACCGTTCACGCCGCGTTCGCCAGCGTCTCCAGCTCGGAGTCGAGCGTCGTGCCGGTGGCGCTCTGGATGGCGTCGACGACGGCCTTCGCGATTCGGGGATCCTCCTTGATCGATGCCCAGTTCTCCCGGACGAACTCCTTGAGGTTCCGGACGCGGCGGTTGATGCGGATCTCCGCGTCGTCGGCGACCTGCGGACCCACGCGGCGCACGTACTGGAGCATCGCGTCGTGGCGCGTACCGTCGCCCCCGGACTCCGGCTCGACGGCTGGCATCAGCGCGGCGGTGGGAGCGGGCTCCGCGGGGGCTTCCGCGGCGGGGCGCTTCGGCTGGGGCTCGGGGAGCGCCCACCTGGGGAGCTTCGGCGGGTCCCAGCGGAACGGCTTCCCGTCCTTGGTCTTCCCGCGGAGGCTCCCGGTGTCGCTCACCTGGGCAAAGGTCTCGTCCAGCCCGTACAGGTAGCGCCCGATCCCCCACTGTACCGCCGAGCGCTTCATCGCGCCGGAGAGACCGCCCTTCACACCTTCGATGTCGGTGTTCTCGGCGCCATCCCACTTGGTCACCCACTCCTCGCCCACCCGCACCGAAAGCCCGCACATAACGCCCCCGTCAGGCCCGGGGCGGAACTCGTTCTTCCAGTTGCCGGGCCCCACCACCTCGTCCAG
>DASVVI010000206.1:0-3469 GCA_036386635.1 Longimicrobium sp. | reverse complement strand
GGTCTCGAGCATGGCTGACCTCCTGGCATATGGGCTTCGCGCCCGTAACGGTCACCTACCTGGCGAGCATTAGAAGTTTAATGCTACGCCGCGACCGGCCAGGGGGTCGGCCTTCTCATATCAACTCTGTGTGAGGCTGTTGTCCCTATACCTCCAGCGTAGCCGTGCTCAGCACCTCCGCGAGCTCGCTGGAGAGCGCATCCGCGGCTACGCCCGGTGCGGTGGACATGGAGCGCAGCGCCGGGCCCACGGGCTCGGCGCGGCGCAGCGCGTTCAGGATCGCCTCGGCGGCGCTGCGCTGCTCCGGCTCTTTGCGCTGCAGCGCCACCGTCAGCGCCTGCCCCGCCGCGATGTTGGCCCGGTCGCGGTCGCCGATCCCGGCGGCGCCGTGGGCCAGGTTCACCAGCGCCTCCGCCACCTTTTCCGTGTCCTCGCTGGAGTCGATCAGCTGCCAGGTGTCCGCCCACGCCTCGTTGTAGGTGAAGCGGTCGCCTACCCCGCCGGCGGCGCGCGCCACGCTGGAGAGCGCCAGGAGGCGGTGCGGCCGGTCCTCCACGTGCACCGCCACCGCCCGGAAGACGCGCAGCGCCGGCGCGAAGTACCCCTGCAGCATCCAGAAGAAGGCGACGTCGTGCGCCAAGGCCACCACGCGCGGGTGGCGCCGCCCGTACGCGCGGAACGCCTTGCGCGCGAACGACGTCACCTCCTCCGCGTTGCCGTTGCGGATGGCGATGCAGCACAGGTCGTGAAGCGCCAGCGGCTTGATGTTCCACAGCCCGTGCCGCCGCGCCGCGCGAAGGGCCACCATCAGCTTGTCGCGAGCGCCCGCGTAGTCGCCGCGCTGGATGAGGAGGTTGGCCCACCCGCAGTACGCCATCCCGTACGACTTCCAGTCGTCGTTCCTCCGCGCCAGGCCGATGGTGCGGCGGTACCACGTCTCCGCCCGGCGATACTGCGCCGCGCGCCGCGACAGGTAGCCCACCCAGTACGCCGCCTCCGCATCGTGCGGCGACACCACCGCCGCCGCCTCGCCGAAGGCCAGCGCCGTGCGCCGGTACCCCGTCGAGATCGCCCAGCGCGAAACGGCCAGGCAGGTCTCGGTCAGCTCGGAGGCGTGCGCGGGCTCCCCATCCAGCAGCCGCGCGATCGCCAGGAGCGGCGACTGCACCGCCCGCGCCTCGGGAAGCGAGGCCAGCTCGATCCGCCGCCGGTCCGCCGCCCCGGGGGCGAAGAGGAGGGGGTGCTCCTCCGGCTCCGTGGCCGACCACAAATCTACGTCGCGAAGGGATTGCCACAGGAGCAGCCCGAGCGCGTTGCGCAGCTCGTCGACCACGGCGAAGCCGTCGAAGGGCTCGTCCGTGTAGCGCAGTCCCGGCGGTACCACCCAGCGCCGGGACGGGCGGCGCGAGCGCTTAGATCCGGCTTCCCCCATCGTATCTCCGCATCCGGTTGTGAATCATGCTTCGTCGTGAAAGAAACGATATAGAGTGAGCCATCCCCGCACAACTGAACAGAGTGAACAGGTCCGGGCGCTGGCCGGATGCATGCGCGGGCGTAACCAGCGGGACCAGAAGGCCACCGCTCAACGCCTCGTCCACTTGTTTAGCAGGTTTCTGCTCGATCAAACGAACGCATGCGGCGGGTCTGCGGGCGCCCGCCCGTGCACGTGCGGCGGCGTGAACGGCGCGCGCACTCCGCAGGGCACCGCCCTTGCAACCCCGCCCGCGTCGTTCTCAACCTCCTAACCACCCCGGCACACACGCGGCGAATGCCCCACTCGAACACCCTCGGCCCCGCGGTGGGCGAACTCGAAGCCCGCCTCGGCGCGGACCGCCTGGAGCGGGACGCGCTCCTGGGGCCGTTCACCACCTTCAAGATCGGCGGCCCCGCGGACATGCTCTACCGCGCGCTGACCCCCGACGAGCTCGCGCGCGCCGTGCTGGCCGCCCGCGAGCTGGAAATCCCCTTCTTCCTGCTGGGGATGGGGGCCAACATCCTGATCGGCGACCGGGGCTTCCGCGGGCTGGTGATCAAGAACGAGGTGGAGCACGTCGAGTTCCTGGACGACAACCGCGTCAGGGCGGGGGGCGGGGCCAAGGTGTACCACGACCTGATCCAGGCCACCGTCGCGCGGGGCCTGGGGGGGCTGCATCACTTCGTGGGGATTCCGAGCACGGTGGGCGGAGCGGTCTGGCAGAACCTCCACTTCCTCTCGCCCGCGCCGGAGCGGGAGCGCACCGTGTTCATCGAGGAAGTGGTGGAGGGCGCCACCATCCTCGCCGAGGAGGGCGACGTGCGGGAGGTGGACCGCGCCTACTTCAACTTCGGCTACGACTACAGCATCCTGCACGATCGCAAGGACGTGGTACTGGACGTCACCTTTCGCCTCGACCCGACCCCGCGCGAGGTGCTGCGCGACGTGATCCGCGAGAACCTGATGTGGCGCGACGACCGGCACCCGGACCTCTGGCTGTATCCGAGCGCCGGCTCCGTCTTCCAAAAGATCGAGGGTGTGGGCGCGGGCCGCCTGATCGACCAGTGCGGCCTCAAGGGGCACGTGCTTGGGAGCGCGCAGATCTTCCACAAGCACGCCAACATCATGGTCAACCTCGGCGGCGCCACCGCCGACGACGTGCGCCGCCTCATCGACCTCGCGCAGACGACGGTTAAGCGCGAGCTGGGCTACGAGTTGAAGATGGAGATCGGGATGATCGGGGAGTTTTGAAGGAAGTGCGTTAGTGCGTTAGTGCGTTAGTGCGTTGGTGTAGAACGCGGAGGCGTGCGCCGGGCGCAGGTCGCCGCACTCGGATGCGGCGCCGGGCGCGAGCGACACGCTCAGGCAGAGGTCGCGCTCCACGCTGGTGCCGGGGTTCACGTCCGCCACGCTCACCACAGGCGGGGCGGGATCGCCGGCCAGCAGCCCCGTCGCGAGCGCACCTCCCGTGGCGAGCGCGGCCGCCAGGGTGAACATCTTCTGTCTCTGCTTCATGGGTCGTCCTCGTTGTCGGTGCCGCGAAAAGGGCCCCGCGCCCCGGCGCTCTGCCGGGTGGGGGCCCCACTTGGTTTTTTGTGTGCTGAGCGTGGTGTCTACGGCTGCACCCCGGCCACGTGCTCCAGCCTGCGGGCGGCCTCGCCGGTGTAGGCGCCGGTGGGGTTCCACCGCTTCTGCAGCCAGGGGTGGATCACCGCGCAGCCGAGCAGGAAGAGCAGCTCGAAGCCGTGCTCCACCCACGCGTGCACGTGGGCGGAGACTTCCGGGCTGATCTCGGCCAGGCCGCTGGTGGAGAGGAGCGCCAGCAGGTAGCCGGCGGCGAGCGCGGCCAGGCGTGCGCGAATCGATTTCATCTTCCGTGTCCTCCGGAATGTGGGTTCGTGAAGCGGCGGAGGCCCCGCTCCCGGGCGCTGTGCCGGGCGGGGCCTCCGCGGGCCTTCGTCATCTGTCGAGCACGCCGGAGCGTGTGTATCCGGG
>DASVVI010000205.1:0-8006 GCA_036386635.1 Longimicrobium sp. | reverse complement strand
GGAGCACGCCGCGTACTGGCACGATGCGGTGGCGCGCGGAAGCGTCATCACCTCCGGCATGGTGGCGGACCCCAGCGGCCCGTTCGGAATGGGCGTGGTGGAGTTCGCGAGCGAGGCCGAGGCCCGCGCCTTCATCGACGGCGACCCCACCATCCGCTCCGGCCAGGGCTTCGCCTTCGACGTCCATCCGATGCCGATGGGTGCGGTGCGCCGCTGAAGCACGCGCCACAACCCTCAGCCGAGTTTTGCCAATGGTTCGAAATCGGAGCCGGGCGATAGTGCTGGTCCTCGCGGCAGCGATCGCGGCCGGCGCCTGTGCCGCGGGCGGTCCCCCCGCCAGCGCCCCCTCGCAGGCGGGCGTGGTGGAGGAGGCGCGCGCCTTCATGGACGGCTACGCGCGCGACCTGCTCGCCGGGAACCGCGCGGGGATCTCGGCCCGCTACGACCGGAGCGGCGCGTACTTCATGGGGAACGGCCGCAAGGAGTTCGAGCCGTACGACTCGATCGCCGCGCGGTACGGCGGCCCCCAGTGGTCGGCGCCGGCGTCGTTCGAGTGGCGCGACCTGTCGTTCGAGCCCGTGGGGCCGGACGCGGTGGTCGTGGCGGGCCGCTTCCTCTGGGGCGGGCGCCGGGGAGGCGCTCCGGTGGCGCTTTCGTACACCGGCCTGCTGCGCCGCCAGGATGGCGTGCTCCGCATCCGCCTGGAAGACGAGTCGGTCGATCCGCGCACCATTCCGCCGCCGCAGCCCCGCGACACCTCGCGGTAGCGTTCGCCGTATCTTACCGGCATCGTCCGGCGACGGCCCCTGGTGCCCGATCGGCCGCCAGGGGCCTCGCCTGAACCCACCCGGGGAAACGTGCCGCTGCTTCCCTTCTCGAGCTTCATCATCGACTCTCCCCTGCCGCCCGCCCGTGCCGCCGCGGAGCTGGCGAACAACGTCGAGCCCCGGCGCCTGCTCCGCTTCAGGCGCGGGGCGGCCGCATTCGAGGGGGAGGTCACCGAATCAGGGGTCGACATCCGGCGGCTGCCCGGCTACCAGAACTCGTTCCTCCCCGAGATCCGGGGCAGCTTCGAGCGCACGCCGCACGGAAGCCGCCTGCGCGGGACGATGCGGATGCACCCGCTGGTCATCGCCTTCATGTGCGCCTGGATGGCATTCACGCTCATCGCAGGGCTCGCGATGGCGGCGGCGTCTCTGGGCGCGGGGAAAGCAGACCCGGCCGCGCTCATCCCCCTGGCGATGCTCTTCTTCGGGTGGGCATTCCCTACGGCGGCGTTCACCATCGAGGCCGGGATGGCCCGCCGCGCGCTCACCGAGATCCTTGCGCGGGAGATCCCTTCACGCGCGGGCACCGCGGCGGGTCCGCGCCCCTGACGCCCGGTGCGCCCCACGATCACCACGGCGACTGATGTTTTCTTGTATCGCGCCGCAAGCGTGTTTATCGTACGGAGTTGCCTCTGGCAGTGCCCTCCGCCGCGTGCAGCGGCACGACACCATCCCGGAGAGATTGCGATGAGCCACGACATACGCAGGAGCAGGCGCCTCGTTCTGCTTGCCGCCATGATGACCCTCGTCGCCGGAACCGCGGCAGCCCAGGGCGGCGCGAACAACCGCACCGTCAGCGGCCCCGTGTCGGGTTCGCCGTGCGACGTGCTGGCGAGCGGCGGCACCGTGTTCGACACGCGCGAGTGCGACCTGCTGCGCTCCACCGGCGTCGTTCGCCACGGCGACCAGTGGACCGCGCTGGCCGGGCGCACGCTGAGCCTGCGCCTGGTCTCCAAGGACGCGAAGGCGGTGCTGGGCGACGTGCCGGTCGGCGTCTACCGACCTGGAAGCGACCGGACGCCGGTGGTGCAGGCGCGCACCGGGGCGGACGGCACCTTTCGCCTGGGGCTCCCGGTTGGGCTGACCGGCCAGTTCCACCTGCTCTCGATGACGGGCGGCGACGCGGCTGGCCCCGCCGAGATCCTGGTGTGCGACGGCAATGGCAACTGCTTCGAGTTCTGCGAGCTGCCCTCCATGCCCGCCCCCACGCTGGAGCCCATGTGCGTGGACGAGGCGATCGTCACCCCCATCCTGAACGTGGCATCGAGCAACGGCAGCCCTAGCCGCCGCTGAGCGCACCCCCGCACACATCCGTGGCCCGCACCCTCTCGACGGGGGTGCGGGCCGCGGTCGTTGGGCGGGCATCCGAGTTGCCGGTCACGCCCCGCTCACCGCACGCTCCTGCTCACCCCCGGGACGAATGGCATCCACCACCACGCGCGTCTTCCTGGTTCGCCACGGCGCCACGGTGCTGAGCGCCGAGAACCGCTTCGCCGGCTCCATCGAGGTCCCTCTCTCGGACGAAGGGCGCGAGCAGGCCCGGCGGCTGGCGTTGCGCCTGGGCGGCGAGCCGATCGCGGCCGTCTATGCATCGCCGCTGAGCCGCGCGCTTGAGACGGCCCGCATCGCCGCCGCGCCGCACGGCCTGCCGGTGACCGCCGATGCGCGGCTGCGCGAGATCTCGCACGGCCACTGGGAGGAGATGACGCGCGACGAGGTGGAGGCGCGCTTCCCCGACGAGCTCGCCGGCTGGGAGGCGGACCCGTACACTTTTGCCCCGCAGGGCGGCGAGACGGGGCTGGACGTAACGGCGCGCGCGCTTCCCGCCATGCTGGAGCTGGTGCGCGCCCACCCCGGCGAGGCGATCCTGGTGGTGTCGCACAAGGCGACGATCCGGCTCCTGCTCAGCTCGCTGTTGGGCTTCGACCCGCGCCGCTACCGCGACAACCTGGACCAGAGCCCGGCCGCGCTCAACATCGTGGACTTCCGCGGAACCACGCGCGCGCGCCTGACCCTCTTCAACGACACCTCCCACTACGAGCACGCCGGCCTCGCCATCCCCGCCATGCCGTGCGACCGGCTGTCGCGGTGGTGGGACGAAGATCGCAACCTGTAGGATACGTGCGTACGAGTTCCCAGCCCGAAATAATGCGGCCCTGCCAACTTGCGTTGGCAGGGCCGCAAAACGTCCCAAGGGAGATGCCGATGTACCCGGGGTCCCTTCGGGCTCCGCGACAAGTCTACCTGGCTGATCGGCGGATTGCAAGGCGAACGCGCGGCGGTGCTGGCTCAGCTCAGGTATGCTTCTTTTTCGAGGGGTAAACCTGATGCTCCGGGTCCCACCAGAGGAGACGCAGAACGCTCCCATCTCGTATGCCGATGATTCGGTGCTTACCGCTCACGCGCAACGAAAACAGCGTTTCAGCATCGTCCTGCTCGATCTTTACGAGACGATCACGCGCCTCCTTGCACAGTCCGCCCTGATCAACGTAATGGCTGCCGGTGCCCCCCTCGATCTCGGCCCACGTCATCGACTCCATTTGCTTCAAGCGCTCCAGTACGGCGCCGAGCGTCAGTCCGTCGATCTTCGTCCAGCACCAGGGTCCGCCGAGATCCACAATGCGAAAGGCCCACAGCGGGAGAGCCCCGTCATACCTCGGTGCGTTCCCCCTGGGTTTCTTCTCGTCTCCAGACGCGAATGCAGACCGGGGCACCTTAGCGGCGCCCCGGTTTTCATACTTCGAGTAAGGCTTCTTGTCCTTACTCGCCATCCTCTTCGTCTTCCTGCAAGCTGCCGTAGTAGTCAGCCATCGATTCCAGAGTGATCTCGCTGTGCCCGCGCACCCCATCCGGCAACCCACGGCGCGCCTCCTTCCACGGCTCCTCCTTGTGCGTCATGTCGCTGAGCGTCTGAGCATTCCGGGGGCCATAGTATTCCAACACCGCGTCCACCGTTGCGCGCGCCTCGTCATCGAGAGCGTCAGGGTCGCCGGCGGGCCACTCGCGAACCTCGAACAGCCCCCGGTGGCAGTCGTACAGCTCCCGCACGACGGGACCATTGGCCCAAGCCTCGATACGCTCGTCAAACATGGGCCGATCGTCCCAAACCAGGGACCACGCCTGCGCGTAGTACACGAGCTTCTGGAGCTTCATCGCGGAGAGCGGGCGGCGCTGTTGGAGAATGTACGCCGCCACATCGTGCGCAGTCGCCATCGCGGTACCCCCTCGCCTTCGGCGTTCCGTTCCTTCGGGCACGGCAAGGCGGCAGGCTACCTGTCGCACCCGCCACGGCACCCGAACAAAAACCGCATCCAGAAAGTAACGGCTGGTAACCTGGCGGTCAAGGCGCTCAGCCTGATTCCCCGTTCTAATCTGTCAAAGGGAAGACCTGCAAATAGCCCCTCTGGGAGCGCGTCAGGGCGCGGCGCGGATTCATTCCGCCGGGCACTCCGCCGCAGACCGTCGGACGTGAGTCGCGCGGAACTCTTTCGCCGCGGCTTCGCTTTCGGCGACGGGGCCTACCTCCCGGCCGAGCGGCGTAAAGAGCCAGAGCCAGTCGTACGAGCCGCCGGCCACGAAGTAGCGGTGCTGCTCCACGAGCAGGTGGCCCGCGTACCGGCCCGTGGTCGCCACTTCCAGGCTGTTGCCGGGGACGAGGAAGCGGCGTGCTCCGCTGGCAATGTCGACGGCGTGGACGGCGCCCGAGGTGGCCCAGGCGGAGCTGAGGAAGTAGATCCGCTTGCCGTCGGGCGAGAACTGCGGCGCCTGGAAAGCTGCCAGGGCGCGCTCCGGAGCGGTGTCCGAGCGCGCCTCGACCAGCTTGCGAAGGCCGCCCCCGCCGGTTCGCACGATCCAGATGGACGACGCGGGAACAGGCCCCTGAGCCGTCTCGACGGAGTCGCGGCGCGCCTCGCGCACGAACACCACCAGGCGCCCGTCCGGAGAGAGGCGCGGCTGCGAGTCGCTGCCCGACGCGGTGAGGCGGCGCGCCGGGAGATCGCAGCCGGGACGGAAGTAAACGTCGCCGCCGTGCGTCTCCACCATCTGCGCGGCGGCGGGGGTGGAGCAGAGCGCGAGGATGAGGAGCGGCGCGATGGGACGCATGGCGGGCTGCTGACGGAGGTCGGCTGGGGCACTCTGGCGCAAGCTGTTCCGGGACACGAGGCGGCGCAAGTCCTGGCAGCGCGCGCCAGCGGCGGCGATCTTGCTCGTCTGCCGGGACAGCAGGTTCGCCACTTCTCACGTGATTGCAGGAGGGTCCGCAATGAAGCTCTTGAGGTCCACCGTTCCCCTGCTGGCGCTCGCCGCCTGCGCCACCGCCGCGCCGGAGGGCGGGCCGGGAACCGCGCCGGCCGCGCAGACCGGCGCCGCCTCGATGACGATCGATCCAGCGCGGCTGGCGGCGCACGTGCGCACGCTGTCGTCGGACGAGTTCCTGGGGCGCGGGCCGGCGACCGCCGGCGAGGAAAAGACGGTGGCGTACATCGCCCAGCAGTTCCAGGCGGCCGGCCTGCAGCCCGGCGGGCCAAACGGGAGCTGGTACCAGGAGGTGCCGCTCCTGATGTCCAACATCGTGGGCACGCCGGATCTCAGCATCACCGTGGGCGGGCGGCGGCAGAGCCTGGCACAGGGGGAGCAGATCGCCGTGCGCTCCACCATGCTCAACCAGGACCGCGTCGACATCCGCGAGGCGCCGCTCGTCTTCCTGGGCTATGGGGTGCAGGCCAAGGAGCGGAACTGGGACGACTTCAAGGGCGAGAACCTGCGCGGCAAGGTGGGGATCGTCCTGATCAACGACCCGGACTTCGAGACGGGGCAGGGCGACTTCGGCGGCAAGGCGATGACGTACTACGGCCGCTGGACCTACAAGTACGAGGAGGCCGCGCGGCAGGGGCTCGCCGGGCTGCTGATCGTGCACGAGACTGCGCCCGCGTCGTACGGGTGGGCGACGGTCAAGAACAGCAACACCAACACGATGTTCGACATCGTGCGCCCCGATCCGTCGGCGGTGCACCCGGCGCTGGAGGCGTGGATCCAGCGCGACGTGGCGGTGGAGCTGATGCGCGCGGCGGGGCAGGACTTCGAAGCGCTCAAGCGGCGCGCGCAGTCGCGCGAGTTCCGGCCGGTGACGCTTAACGGCGCTACCTTCTCCGCCAGCTACGGCGTGCGGCGCGCCAACATCCGCTCGCGCAACGTGCTGGGGCGCCTCGCGGGGAGGACGCATCCCAACGAGACGATCCTGTACGGCGGCCACTGGGACCACCTGGGCGTGGGGCGGCCCGATGCGCGCGGCGACAGCATCTACAACGGCGCGGTGGACAACGCCACGGGGGTCGCAACGGTCATCGAGGTGGCGCGCGCCTTCGCCGCCGGGCCGCGGCCGGAGCGGTCGGTGGTGTTCGCCGCGTGGACGGTGGAGGAGAAGGGGCTGCTCGGCTCGGAGTACTACGCCGCCAACCCCGTCTATCCGCTGGAGACCACGGTGGCGGGCTTCAACATCGACGCGCTCTCGCCCACTGGGCCCGCGCGCGACGTGCTGGTGATCGGCTACGGGCAGAGCGAGCTGGAGGACCGGCTGGAGCGCGTGCTGGCGGCGAACGGGCGGGTGGTGGCGCGCGACCGGAGCCCGGAGGCGGGGTACTTCTACCGCTCCGACCACTTCCCCATGGCCAAGCGCGGCGTCCCCATGCTGTACGTGGACAGCGGCGAGGACCTGGTGGCCGGCGGCAGCGCCGCGGGCGAGGCGGCCGCGCAGGCGTACACCCGCGACCGCTACCACCAGCCCGCCGACGAGTTCGACGCGGCGACGTGGAACTTCGCGGGGATCGCGCAGGACGCGCTGGTGCTGCACAGGCTGGGGATGCAGCTCGCCAACTCGCGCGACTGGCCGAACTACCGCACCACTTCCGAGTTCCGGCCGACGCGCGATGCATCGGCGGCGCGCAGGCAGTAGCGCCGCGTCGGGCATCGTAAGGGTCTCACGCGGAGACGCGGAGGCACGGAGGGAAAACAACCGCAGGGTCACAGGCGAGGCGCGGAGAGAGGGTTCTCCGTGCCTCGCTTCCTTTTTCGCGCAACTGCGTCCCACGAGTGGCGGATGCGGTGCGAACTTTTTGCGTCTTTGTTGACAAACAATGAAGGCTTCCTTCATACTGCTGAAAGTCTGTTCTTTTTTGACAACTCATCGGGGGCTCCGATCATGGCGCACCACGTCATCGTAGGCGCAGGCGCGTCTGGACTTTATACCGCCTACCGTCTGCTGAAGGATGGCGGCCTGGCGCCGGGCGACACGGTCCGGGTGTACGAGTGGAGCCAGCGACCGGGCGGGCGCATCTACACCTACACCTTTCCCGAAGATGTAGGCGGCGACGGCCTGTACTGCGAGTTCGGCGGCATGCGCTTCGCCACCGACCCCCACTTTCCGGAGAGCACCGCCGAGGGCCATCGCATCGTCCAGAGCCTGATCATCGAGCTGGGTCTCGTCCCCCTGGTGGTGCCGTTCGGCAAGTCCGACAACCGCCTCTACTATCTTCGCGGAGAGAACGTCTACGAGGACGACCTCACGCGTAGGAAGCTCAAGAACCTCCCGTACCGCTTCAACTCCGAGTTCCTGCGGTTCCTCAAGACGAACAAGGTGGCCGAGCCCTTCACGGCCGACACCATCATAGGCGCCATCGCCGGCGTCTTCGCTCCGGGACTGGGCGATGCGAACGCCGACCGGGCAAAGTGGTGCGAGTACTTCGCCCATGGCACGGTGCCCGTGGCCGGCGCCACGCCCAGCTTTCCCGCCGGAACGCCCGCGCGCGACATCGGCTACTGGAACCTGCTTTACGACCAGTTGGGCGACGAGGGATACGACTACGCCGCCGACGGCAACGGCTACTCGTCGAACGTCATCGACTGGAGCGCGGCGGACGCGTTCGAGAACAACAACGACGTCGGCTCCACCACCAGCTTCAAGCGGCTGGACGGCGGCTACAGCCTGCTGTTCGAGGCGCTGGCCCGGGCCGTGGGCGAGCTCGCGAAAGCTTATCCGGGCTCCGGCATCTTCTACGGCCAGCAGCTGACCGGGCTCCACGAGTCCGGGAACGACGGCACCACCACCTGCACCTTCACCGACCACCTGGGCTCGCGAGGGAGCTACACCGTCGCGGCCGACCGGCTGTTCCTGGCGATGCC
>DASVVI010000204.1:0-2684 GCA_036386635.1 Longimicrobium sp. | reverse complement strand
ATCGTGGATGCGAAGTGCGCCAGGATGTTGCCGGCGCTGTCCCGCGCCTGCACGAAGTTGCCGCTTCCCGACACCAGGATCTCGGCGATCTTCATGTTGGCGGCGACGTTCGGCTCGCGCACGCGCGGAACCCACAGCTTGTCGCCCGCCGCGAGCGAGTCCAGGTTCGTCCCCGGGTTGAGGCGCTCCAGCACGCCCTCGCGGGTGTGGAACTGCTCGGCGAGCTTCTCCGAGAGCGCCTGGTAGCACGAGCACGCCAGCTTCGCCCGGTCGTACATGTTCGACGGCAGGGCGACGAAGGGGCCCTCGACGTCGGTGGCGCTCAGCGTGTGCTGGCGCACGAGGCGGTCGGGCCGGCCGGAGGCGCGCATGAGGGCGTCGTAGGTGGCCTCGTCCACGATGCCCGTCTCCTCCAGCCCCTCGCGCTTCTGGAACCAGCGGGTGGCGGTGCGCACGTTGGCTCCCCAGCGCGCGTCCAGCATTCCCGGCGAGAAGAGGGCGCGGTTGAGGAGGATCTGCACGCGCAGCACGGACGGTCCTTCCGCGCCATCGAGCTCGCCGACCGGCAGGCGGATCTCGCCGGAGTTGAGCGTCTCGGGGCTGATGTCGATCCAGCGCTCCGGGTCCGGATTGGCGGCGTGCGCGGTGCCGGCGAGCGCGAACAGGAGCGCGGCGGCGGCGGATATCGATCGGATTGCCATGGCGGTACAGCGGAGTGCGGTGAGCGGCCGCCCGGCGAGCGCGGGCGGATGCGGAGAGACTATCTGCAGGTTGGTGTACCAGAACGCTAGCGGAAAGTGCCACGTGTGGTCAAGTGTCACGGCATTCACTCGTGCCGCAGCACCTGCATCGGATGGACGTGGACGGCACGCCGTGCGGGGATCGAGCACGCCACGATCGCCACGCCGAAAAGGAGGGAGGAGACCGCGGCGAAGGTGAGCAGGTCGGTGGGAGCGATTCCCAGCAGGAGGGCCGCGAAGAGGCGCGTGCCCGCCATCGCCATTGCCACCCCGATCGCCAGCCCCGCCAGCGTCAGCCGCGCGCCGCGCCCCACGAACAGCCGCACCACCCGCGACGCATCGCCGCCCAGCGCCATGCGCACGGCGATTTCGTGTGTGCGCTGGGTGACCGCGAAGGCCATCGACGCGTACACGCCCACCGTGGCCAGCACCAGCGCCAGCGTGCCGAACACCGCCAGCAGCGTGGAGCCGGTGCGCTGCGGCATCATCTGTTGCCGCAGCGCGGTGCCCAGCGTGCGCACCGCGTAGATGGGCAGGTGCGGATCCAGCGCGCGCAGCTCCCGGCGCAGGGCGGGGGCGAGGGCGCGCGCGTCGCCGTCGGAGCGCACCAGAAGCGTCATGCGGCCAGCTTCGTCCACGTGCTGGAGCTGGGGGAGGTACACCATGGGGGCGGGCGCGCCGGTGGGGCCGGTGGCGCGCACGTCCTCCGCCACTCCCACCACCGTCGCCAGCGGCCCGGTGGACTCCATCATCCGTAGCCGGGCGCCGATGGGTGAGCGGCCCGGCAGGTACTGCTCGGCGAAGGTGCGGCTCACCACGGCGACCGGGGGGGCGCCCGACACGTCGCCCGGGCCGAAGTCGCGCCCGGCTACCAGCCGCACGCCCACCGTCTGGAAGTAGCCGGGGCGCGCCGTCGTCTGCAGCACCATGGAAACGTTCCGTGCGGCGGAGGCGGGCGCTCCGTCCACCGCTACCTGCACCCCCACCAGGTCCGCCAGCGGCATCAGGTCGGACGCGGTGGCCGAGCGCACGCCCGGGAGCGCGGCGGCCCGCTCCAGCGCGGCGTCGACGAACGCACGGGCGCGCGGGGCATCGTATCCAAGCAGCCCCAGGTCGAACGAGAGGGCGAGCACGTGCGCGGAGGTGTCGAGCCCCACGTTCGCGCGGTTCGCCTTGTCCAGGCTGCGCAGGAAGAGCCCGGAGGTGATGAGGAGGAAGAGCGCGAGGGCGAGCTGCGCCACCACCAGCGCGCCCTGCAGCCGCGCGCGCCGCGGGGCACCGCTCAGCGCGCCGTCCTTGAGCGCGCCGGTGAGGTCCGCGCGCGTGGCCGCAAGCGCGGGCGCCACGCCGAACACCAGAGCCGCGCCCACGGCGAGCACCAGGGTGGCCGCGAGCGCGCGAAGGTCGATGCGCGGCTCCAGCGGGAGGGGGATTGCGAACGCCGTGACCGCGTGCACCGTCGCGAACGCCACCGCCACCCCGAGCACGGCGCCGGCCAGCGACAGCACGAGGCTCTCGGTGAGGAGCTGCCGGACCAGCCTTCCGCGCCCGGCGCCCAACGAGAGCCGCACCCCGATCTCGCGGCGGCGCGCGAAGCCCCGCCCCAGCAGCATGCTGCTGACGTTGGCGCAGGCGATCAGCAGCACCAGCCCCGTGACCACCGCCGAGAGGGCCGCGACCGGTGCGATCTCGCGGGTCGCGCCCGGCGGGACTCCCGCGCCGGCGGGGAAGGTGCGCAGCGTGCGACCGCTGTTCCGCGCCGAACCCGCCTCCGGCAGCACGCCCGGCGCGGCGGCGAGGGCGGCGTCCGCCTGGGTGAGCGTGGCGCCGGGCCGGAGCCGCCCCACCACCGCGAACGTCCCGCCCTGCTCGGCCGAGAGCGCGTCTCGCATGCTGGGCACCAGCGCCGGGAGCATGGCCATGGGAAGCCACACGTCGCGGCGG
>DASVVI010000203.1:0-3254 GCA_036386635.1 Longimicrobium sp. | reverse complement strand
AAGGAGAACGGGAGCGAGAACCTGTTCGTGGTGGGCGACGACGACCAGTCCATCTACGGCTGGCGCGGCGCGGACGTGCGCAACATCCTGGACTTCGAAAAGGACTTCCCGCAGGCGCGCGTGGTGAGGCTGGAGCAGAACTACCGCTCCACCCAGACCATCCTGGCCGCCGCCAACCGCGTCATCGCCGAGAACGTGCGGCGCAAGGGGAAGACGCTGCGCACCGAGAACGCGGAGGGCGAGAAGCTGACGCTGGTGGAGGCCGCGGACGAGAGCGACGAGAGCGAGTGGATCGCGGACGAGGTGCGCGCCCGCCAGGCGGACGATCCGACGCTGGAGCTGCGCAACTTCGTAGTCCTGTATCGCACCAACGCCCAGTCGCGCGCCATGGAAGAGGCGCTGCGCCGCCGCGGCATTCCTTACCGCGTCATCGGCGGCACGCGCTTCTACGAGCGGCGCGAGGTGCGCGACGCCCTCGCCTACCTGCGCCTGGTGGCCAGCCCCGGTGCGGACGAGGCATTTCTGCGCATCGTCAACGTCCCCCGCCGCGGCATCGGCGACGCGTCGGTGGCGCGGCTGGCGGAGCACGCCTCGCGCGCCGGCATCTCGCTCCTCGCCGCCGCCGAGCACGCAGGCGAGGTGGATGGCATCCGCGGGGCTGCGGCGCGGGCGCTCCCCGACTTGGCGGCGCTCATCCGCAAGCACGCGGCGATGGCGGAGCGGGGGATGCCCGTTCCCGAGCTGATGCGCGACCTGGTGACGGAGAGCGGGCTGGTGCAGTCGCTCAAGGACGAGGGGCCGGACGGCGACGACCGCATCGCTAACCTCGAGGAGCTCATCGCGGGCGCCGCGGACCTCCAGCGCCGCCTGGACGAGGAGGACCCCGAGCTGATGATGGAGCTGGAGGAGCTTGGAGAGACGGCGCCGCGCGGCGTGGACCTCTTCCTGGGCCACGTGGCGCTCGTGGCCGACATCGACCAGCACGACGCCTCGGCAGACGCGGTGTCGATGATGACGCTGCACAACGCCAAGGGGCTGGAGTTCCCCTTCGTCTTCATCGCGGGGATGGAGGACGGGCTCTTTCCCATGAGCCGCGCGCACGACGAGCCGGCGCAGCTGGAGGAGGAGCGCCGCCTCTTCTACGTGGGAATCACGCGCGCCGAGCGGAAGCTGTACCTGATCCACGCGCGCCGCCGCCGCAGGGGCGCGCAGTGGATGGACGCCATCCCGTCCTCCTTCCTGGAGTCGGTGCCGGACGAGCTGACCGAGACGCGCCGCACCGCGCGCATCATGGAGCGCAGCTCGTCGTACTCGCAGCCGTGGAAGTTTGTCTCGCCCGACTTCCGCAGCCGCCGCGACCGCCTGTACGGCGCCCCGGCCCCGCTCGCCTCCCCCGCGAGCGACGACGGGTACACGGTGGACTACTCGGACTCGCAGGACGCGCCGCAGATCATCAAGGGCGCGCGTGTCCGCCATCCGCAGTTCGGCGCGGGCACGGTGGCCGAGCTGGCGGGAGGGGGGCGGGACGTACGCGCCACCATCGACTTCGACTCCGTAGGGCGCAAGTCGGTGGTGCTGCGCTACGCGAACCTGGAGCGCGAATGGGAGTAATGGCGCGATCCGTGCGGGCATGGAGCCGCTGGCCCGCGTCTTCCATGAGAGTGGCTGCCGGTGACGGGGCGCAGGGGCGCATCGTCATCCATGCCGGAGCTTCCGGCGATCTGTTCACCCGTGAAATGAAGCCGTGTCCGTCGCGTTACTCAGCAGGCTGAGCCGTGTTCTCGCGATGTGCATGCTCCTCGCCGTGATCGCTTCCGCCGCCGCCGAAGCGCCCGAGCTGGCGCCCGCACCCGGCGACCGGCGCGAGCTGGTGGTGCTGGTGCACGGGATGGGGCGCAGCCGCCTTTCGATGTTCGTCATGGCCCGCTCTTTGGAGAGCTCGGGCTACCGCGTGCTCAACTGGGGCTACCCCAGCACCGCGAAGGGTGTACCCGTGCTCGGCGAGCGCCTGGCCGATGCGGTGCGCACCCACCGGGGCGAGGCTCCGCGCGTCCACTTCGTGACGCACTCGCTGGGAAGCATCATCGTGCGCTGGGCGCTGGCCAACGACCCGCCGGCGCCGCTGGGGCGCGTGGTGATGCTGGCGCCGCCCAACCAGGGCTCCCGCAGCGCCGACCGCTACACGCCGTGGGTGGGCTGGCTCATGCCTCCCATCCGCGAGCTGCGCACGGACTCCACCGCCACCGCCCGCACGCTCCCCCTGCCGTCCAACGCCGAGGTGGGCGTGATCGCCGGCGAGCGCGACGGCAAGGTGTCGATCAGCGAGTCGCACTTGGAGGGGGAGCGGGAGCACGTGGTGGTGCGCGCGCACCACACCTTCATCATGAACCGCGGCGACGTGCGGCGCCTGGTGACCCGCTTCCTCGGCACCGGCTCCTTCGGCCACGCGGACGGGCGCCCGGCGCACCCGCACGCGGCGCGGTAGGGGCCCTCACCCCCAGCGTCGCTCCGCGACGCATCCCCCTCCCCCAAAACTGCCTGGGGGAGGGGGTTTTCATGCATCCTGGCGCCAGGTCGATCTCGGCGTTTCGCACCGATCTGTAGGGGCGCGATTCATCGCGCCCGTGCCATCCGCCGCCAGGAGCCCGCGTCCAGGAGCGAATAAAAACACAAAAGTCCGCCTGCGTGGACTGATGGCGGCTTCCTGAGGCCGCTTCAGCGGTCTTCGCGTGGTTTCAGCCGGGGGATTTATCCCCCGGTGCTTTTCGTCCCCCGGTTCCCTCAACCGCCGGTCCCCACCTGCTCCAGATACCCGAACGGCACCTCGGGTAGCGGAAAGAACTCGTCGGCCATCTCGCGGAGGAGCTCGGGGCGGTCCCAGGCGCCGTCGCGGAGGGCCATGCGGCGCACCTGCTTGGAGAGGGAGAGGTTGCGGTCGCCGATGGGGTCCAAGCCCGCCGCGATCGCCGCGCCGCGGTGGTTCAGGTAGTCCACCACGTAGTCGAACGAGCGCTCCACGTACCCCTGCACCGTCTCAGGCGCCAGCTCCCAGCGCGAGTTGGTGATGAGGGTTCCGAAGACGTTCTGCCAGCGGTCGTTGTCCTGGAAACGTATGAGGCCGCGGAAGATGCGGCGGTTGGTGCGGAAGGAGAACAGGGTGGCGGAGAGCACCTGGTCGAAGAGCGTGTCCGCCGCCGTGTGGTCGTGGTCCATCACCACGCTGCGCGCCAGGCGGATGTACCGCTCTCCCACGT
>DASVVI010000202.1:0-3643 GCA_036386635.1 Longimicrobium sp. | reverse complement strand
GGTCTCGAGCATGGCTGACCTCCTGGCATATGGGCTTCGCGCCCGTAACGGTCACCTACCTGGCGAGCATTAGAAGTTTAATGCTACGCCGCGACCGGCCAGGGGGTCGGCCTTCTCATATCAACTCTGTGTGAGGCTGTTTTAACCACTTCGCACCAGGATGGCGATGAACAAGAGAGCGTCCGACGGGAACTCGGTCCTCACGCCCGACGTGGACTCGCATGCGCAGGCACAGCCCGCGGATGAAGACTCCGCGCAGCCGGACCTCACACGCACCGGCGACGCGGTGGCGAGCGGGCGCACCACGCCGTTCGGGATCACCATCCTGGCGGTGCTGGCGGTGGTGTACACGCTCCACCTGGCGCACGGGCTGCTCCTTCCCATCACCTTCGCGCTCCTCCTCAGCTTCCTCTTCAGCCCCCTGGTGCGAGCGCTGGCGAGGATGCACGTGCGCCCGCCGCTGGGAGCCGGGATCGTCCTCCTGGGCCTGCTGGGCACGCTGGCGCTGGGGGCGTACGAGCTGTCGGGGCCGGTGCAGAGCTGGGCCACCTCCGCGCCGCAGACGCTGGCCTCCGCGCGCGGCAAGATGACCAAGCTGCTCAAGCCGATGGAGCGCTTCAGCCGCACCGCCGAGCAGGTGGAGAGCGCGACCAGCGGGGTGGGGACGGGCGGAACGACCACTGCCGCGCCCCGCGAGGTGGTGGTGCGCGGGCCCAGCCTCATCTCGCGCCTCTTCGGCACCACGCAGCGCTTCCTGACCGGCGCGCTGGAGGTGCTCATCCTCCTTTACTTCCTGCTGGCCTCGGGCGACCTCTTCCTGCAGAAGCTGGTCAAGGTGCTCCCCTCGCAGGGCGACAAGCGCAAGGCGGTGGAGATCGCGCGCGCCACCGAGGGCTCCATCTCCACCTACCTGCTGACGACCGCGGTGGTGAACGTCACCGAGGGGATCGCGGTGGGGATCGCGATGTACCTACTGGGGATGCCCAACCCGGCGCTCTGGGGCGCGCTGGTGGCGGTCTTCGAGTTCATCCCCTACCTGGGCGCCGCGGCGATGACGGTGATCCTGACCATCGCCGCCATCACCACATTTGAAAGCACCGGCCAGGCGCTGCTGGTGCCCGCCGCCTTCCTGGTCATCAACCTGATCCAGGGCAACCTGGTGAGCCCCACCCTGCTCGGCCACCGTCTGGCGCTCAACCCGGTGGCGATATTCGTGGGGCTGGCGTTCTGGTATTCGGTGTGGGGCGTCCCGGGCGCGTTTCTGGCCGTCCCCATCCTGGCGGCGCTCAAGATCCTCTGCGACCACGTCGAGTCGCTTGCCTCGTTCGGCGAGTTCCTGGGCGGGCGCGACGAAGGCGAGCGGCGGGCGCTGCTCCGCTAGCAAAAACATGCCTCACGCGGAGACGCGGGGCCGCAGAGAGAACCACGGCAAAAGCATCGCAAAGAGGGCACAGAGGGAACTGCAAGCCACAGAGAAAACCCTTTTGCGGTTCTCTCTGTGGCTCTGTGTCTCTGTGTGAGCCATGCAGTTGCGGTTCTCTCCCCGCGTCTCCGCGTCTCCGCGTGAGGCCATGCTGTAGATCTCAGGTAGAGCGCAGAAACCCGGCGAGCAGCTCGTTGGTGCGCTCCGGCACGTCGGACATCACCCAGTGGCTGGAATCTGGGATGCGCTCGATGCGCAGGTCGGGGACCCACTCCTCCAGCCCGTGCGTGTTGCGCTCCGAAAGCGCCTGGTCGCGCATCCCCCAGATCAGCAGCGTGGGCGCGCGCACCGGCACCGGCTGCGGCCGCGGGATGCGCAACGCGCGGTAGTAGCTCAGCATCGCCGTGAGGGCGCCGGGCCGGGCGGCGGCTTCCTTGTAGCGGCGGATGTCCGCGTCGGTAAAGGCGCCGGGACGCACGGGATCGTAGCGGAAGATGCGCTCCAGCGCCGCGAAGTCCCTGCGCCGGATCGCCCACTCCGGCATGCGCGGAAGCTGAAAGAAGTACACGTACCACGAGCGGAGGAACTGGTCCGGCTTGCGGATCTCGCGGCGGAAGACGCCCGGGTGAGGCGCGTTGATCACCACCAGCCGGTCGACCACTTCCGGGTGGTGCATCGCCACGTGCCACGCCACGATGCCTCCCCAGTCGTGCCCCACCAGGTGCACGCGCTCGGCCCCCAGCGCCCGCACCAGGCCCACCACGTCCGCAGCGAGCTTCTGCACCGTGTAGCTGCGGTAGCCGGCAGGCTTGTCGGAAAGGTTGTAGCCGCGCATGTCCGGCGCGACGGCGCGGAACCCCGCCGCCGCCAGCGCCGGAAGCTGGTGCCGCCACGCATAGCCGAACTCCGGAAAGCCGTGCAGCAGGACGACGGGCGCGCCGGTGCCGGCCTCGATCCAGTGCAGCCGGACGTCGCCTACCTGCGCCTCGCCGTCGGTCCATCCGGCACCGCTTCCCGGCATTGCTCGTCTCCCGTATGCGTGGTGCGCCCCGCCGCCGGAACGCCGGCGGCGGGGCAAGGCACGTCTAGCGGATGGAGCCCTGCAGCTTCTGCGCGTCCGCCAGGTGCTGGGCGACGGCCGGGCGGGCCTTCTCCAGCATCGCCTTCACCTGCGGATCTTTTGCGTTCGGGATCAGCATCGTCTCCAGCGCCTGCAGGGTGGCCTGGTGCGCCTGGACCTGGTGCGCCACGTACGCCGAGTCGAGCTGGCGGCCCGTCATCCCCTCCATCTGCTGGATGGCGGACTGCGCGGCCTGCTTCATCTGCGTGCTCTGCGCGTTGTCCTGGGGCGTCACGCTCTTGCTCTGCAGGAGCTGCGACATCTCCTGCTCCATGCGCGTGTGGTCGTCCACCATCCGCTGCGCGAACTGCTTCACCTGCGCGTTCTCCCCCTTTTGCAGGGCGACGCGGCTGCTCTGGATCTCGTCCTGGTTGGACGCGGACGCGACGGCGGCGATGTTGGCGTCGCTCATCTCCCCCGCGACCGGCGCCTGCGAGCCGGTGTCCGGAGGCGGCGCGCCCTGCGGTACCTCGGCGGCTGGGGGCGTGACGGCGGCGGTGGCGGTGTCGCCCGCGCCTCCGCGGTTGTCGGCCGAGCCGCCGCTGCACGCGCCCAGCGCGGCGATGCAGGCGAGCGTGGCGATGCTGCGATACGGGTTCATGCGGCCTCCGGTCGAGAAATAAGGACGCCGCGGAGCGGTGCGCCCCGCGGCACGTGTGCCCGCGATCGTCGGCAACTTCGATGCTCGCCCCGCCTCACGCGCGGGCCGCGGCGTGCCCGTCATCCCGCGGGCTCGGGGAGCGGCCCCTCCGCCTCGCCCGTGCGCCGCCGTACGGGGACGGCGCTCTCCAGGAGCAGCGCGAGATCGTCGTCCGGCAGCTCGTCCCACCCGTCGGGAATCGGCCCGAGGCGGCGTTTTTCGACGTCACACTCGAAGACCAGCCAGCCCTGCACCAGCTGGTCCGCGGCCTCGCCGGCCATGCGCATGCGCGCGTCGAAGGTCGGAAAAACGTCCCAGACCGTCCACTCGCGATCATCCTGGAGCAGATTCCTCATCGGCATGCGGGCCTGCGCTCGCAAACGGTGTGCGCAACCACGCGCACAGCCGCCCGGCGGTCCGCCGCTGCATCCGCCGCGTCACGTGCGGACGTTCAGGGGCG
>DASVVI010000201.1:0-1855 GCA_036386635.1 Longimicrobium sp. | reverse complement strand
CGTCCGCCCCCGGCCGCCGCGCGCTGCAGGGGGTGGTCGTGGTTCTGTGGGAGACGCAGGACCGCGTCAACGTCGCCGGCACCGTCCGCGCGATGAAGAACTTCGGCCTGGAGCGCCTGCGCCTGGTGAACCCGGCCGAGTGGGACCCCTATCGCATCGAGGGAATCGCCCACGACACGCAGGAGATCGTGGAGCGCACCGAGATCCACTCGTCGCTGGAGAGCGCGCTCGCCGACTGCTCCTTCGTGGTGGGGATGACGGCCCGCTCCCGCCGCGCCAAGCGCGCCGTCGCACGGCCGCGCGCGCTCGCGCCGGAGTTGCTGGGGCGCGCGGTGGACGCGGTGGAGGGTCGCGGAGGCCCGGTGGCGATCCTCTACGGCCGCGAGGACCACGGCCTGCCCAACGAGGCGCTCGACCTCTGCCATCGCACGGCGCACATCCCCACCAACCCGGATCATGCCTCGCTGAACCTGGCGCAGGCGGTGCTGGTGATGGCCTATGAGCTGTGGATGGCCGCCGAGGGCGAGGTGCAGCCCTTTCGCGGCCCCCGCCGCGAAGTGCAGCCCGTCACCATCGAGTTCCTGGAGATGCTCTTCACGGACGCGGAGCGCGCTCTCTGGGCGATCGACTTCTTCAAGAGCCGCCACACGGAGAGCGTGATGCGCACCCTGCGCGAGCTCGTCCACCGCTCGGACGTCGACGCCCGCGAAGCCGCCTTCCTCCGCGCCATCGCCATCGAGATCGTGAAGTACCTCCAGCGCACCGGCGTGTACAACGAGGCGTGGGAGAAACGGGGCTGACCGTTGGCGGCGGGGCCGGGGCAGGCACGGGCAGCCACGTGGGGCGGCCCCTACGGGGATCTGGGCTGGGAGGCAGGGATCGAGGCCGGGCAAGGGTGGGCAGACACGCAGGTCTGCCCCTACGGAATCTGGTGCGGAGAGGAGAGGACGGCGCGGCGGCGGGCACGGGCGCGATGAATCGCGCCCCTACGAGGGATTGGCGCGACGCACGCAGTTCTAGCCCCCTCTCACGATGACAGGAGGGCGCAGCCCTCTCCTGTTATCGGGAGAGGGGGCAGGCGAGTGTAACGAGCCGGGGGTGAGGGCCATCCGCCCACAGAAAAAGGCCGCTCCCCGAACTTCGGGGAGCGGCCTTCGCCGTCAGGAGCGGGGCGTTTTCAGGCGCCGACGCGAACCACGTTCTCGGCGGCGGGACCCTTGGGGCCCTCGACCACGTCGAACTCCACCTCTTCACCTTCGGCGAGGGTCTTGAAACCCTCCTGCTTGATGGAAGAAAAGTGGACGAACAGGTCCCGGCCGCCCTCGTGCTCGATGAAGCCGAAGCCCTTGGCGTCGTTGAACCACTTTACCTTTCCGGTCGTGCGTTCCATCTCCTGCTCCTGCGGCTCTGCGGTGAAGAGGCGACGTGCGGGGCGTCCGCACGCGCGTGGCTTCGCGGTCGCGCCAGACGGCGCGTGGGCCCCCGCGCGGGCACAAGCACGGTCAGCCCGCGGGCACACGCGTGGCGATGGCGGCAGTGGAACGGGTGTTCGGCAAGGAGGTCGGGCGGTGTGCGGGGGGCACGTCTTGCGATGGGCGGCACGTCCTGCGGTGTCAGCGATGCATCTTATACGTCCGGAACCGGCCCGCTGTCAAGCTTTTTCGTCGCGCGCGGCCCGTCCGGCGCCCACCAGCACCGCCATCGCCGGCTCCACCGGCACCGCGGGCGCGTCGGCGGCGAGGACGCGGAAGCGCCCCGCCAGCGCGCGCAGCCCGGCGGCGGTTTCGGCGGCGCCGCGGCTGCCGCGGGCGAGCTCCTCCATGGCCGTCCACTGCGCGTCGGCTGCGGCGGCAGT
>DASVVI010000200.1:0-7483 GCA_036386635.1 Longimicrobium sp. | reverse complement strand
CGTGGCGCCAGTCGCGCGCGCCCCGCACCGGCGCCCCGTGCGCGGCCCAGTGCTCGATGAAGCCGTCCACCCCGCGCAGCAGCGCCGCGCTCTCCGCCTCCGCCAGCGGCCTCGACGCCCCAAACACCCACACCCGCGCATCATCCGGCAGCTGATCAAACGATACCGCGCTCATCCGTGCCTCTCCTGTAAGGTGTGTAACGCCCTTCTGTCATCCTGATGGGCATGCGCCGCGCTCCGTCCGGAGCCGAGCCGGCCTCGCGTCTCACCCCCATCCCCCCGGCACGCGCAGTAGATCCTTCGCTCCGCGCCATAGATCGGCACACGGCGATTGACGGAGCCGCGCGTCGCTCAGGATGACAAAATGGGGGAATGCGCCGCTCTCCAGACGGCTTCAGCCGCCTTCGCGTAGTTCCAGCCGGGGGCTTTAGCCCCCGGTCGACGCGGCGCCCGCATGCGGCGCCGGAACCCGCCGCCACGAGCCTGCGAAGGCAGGCTTCCCGCAGTTGTTGCAGCGGTTTCAACCGCCGGACACCCCCACCCCCGACCGCACGAACTGCAGCTCGTACAACCGCGCATACAGCCCGCCGCGCTGGAGGAGCTCGGCGTGGGTGCCGCGCTCGCGCAGCTCGCCGTGGTGCAGCACCAGAATCTGGTCCGCGCCCTGGATCGTGGAAAGGCGGTGGGCGATCACCAGCGAGGTGCGGCCCTGCATCAGCGTGGCGAGCGCGGTGTCGATCTGCGCCTCCAGCTCCGAATCGACCGACGAGGTGGCCTCGTCCAGCACCAGGACGAGCGGGTCGAAGGCTAGGGCGCGGGCGAAGCTCACCAGCTGCCGCTCACCCACCGACAGCGAGGTGCCGCGCTCGCCCAGCGGCTGCGCGTAGCCGGCGGGGAGGCGCGCCACGAAGCGGTCCCCACCCACGCGGGCGGCGGCGCGGCGCACGGCCTCGTCCGGGATGTCGTCGCGGCCCAGGCGGATGTTGCGCTGCACGTCCTCGCTGAAGAGGAAGACGTCCTGCAGCACCAGCGAGATGCGGTCGCGCAGCTCCTTCACCGGCACGCGCGACACCGGCACCCCGTCGAACAGGATCTCCCCCCGCTGCGGCTCGTAGAACCTCATCAGCAGGTTGATGATGGTGCTCTTTCCCGCGCCCGTCGCGCCCACGATCGCCACGCGCTCGCCCGGAGCCGCGCGGAAGGATACGCCGCGCAGCACCCACTGCGGGTCCTCCCCTTCATCGCCCTCCCCGAGCCCATAGCGGAACCAGACGTCGCGGAACTCGATCTCGCCGCGCCCAGGGGCGGGGAGGTGCACGGGGTCGGCCGGGTCGGTGATCTCGGGCTCGGTGTCCAGCAGCTCGAAGATGCGCTCGGAGGAGGCCATGGCGGCCTGCAGGATGTTGTACTTCTCCGACAGGTCCTGCAGGGGGCGGAAGAAGCGGCGCGTGTACTGGAGGAAGGCCGCCACCGTCCCCACGGTCATCGTGCCCTGGATCGTCTCGCCGCCGCCGTACCACAGGATCAGCGCGAGGGCGGCGGCCGTCAGCACCTCGATGACGGGGAAGAAGAGCGCGTAGTAGGTGATGGAGCGGAGGTTCACGTCCAGGTGGTCGCGGTTGATGGCGCCGAAGCGCTCCATCGCCTGCCGCTCGCGCCCGAAGAGCTGCAGCACGCGCATGCCGGTGACGCTCTCCTGCATGTTCGCGTTGATGCGCGCCAGCTTCACCCGGATGTCGCGGTACGCCGAGCGGATCAGCGCCCGGAAGACGAAGGTCGCCACCGCCACCAGTGGGAGGACGGTGAAGGTGACGAGCGCCAGACGCCAGTCCAGCCGCAGCATGGCGGCCAGGATGAAGACCAGGGTGAAGATGTCGCCGAACACCGTCACGATCCCCGACGAGAACGCCTCGTTCAGCTGCTCCACGTCGTTGGTCACCCGCGTCATCAGCCGCCCTACCGGATTGCGGTCGAAGTAGCGGAGGGAGAGGCGCTGCAGGTGCCCGAAGATCTGGGTGCGCAGGTCGAACATCACCCGCTGCCCCAGCCAGGTGGTGAGCAGCGTCTGCCCGTACTCGCACACGAAGCCCACCAGCAGCGAGAGCGCGTACGCCGCCGTCAGCAGCAGGAGGAAGTGGACGTCGCGGGCGGGAATCGCCTGGTCCAGCGCGACCTTGGTGAGCCAGGGCCCCGCCAGCTGCGTGGTGGACTCGATGACGAGCAGCACCAGCGCCGCCGCCACCCGGCCGCGGTACGGGCTCAGGTAGCGGAGGAGGCGGCGCAGGAGGTGCGGGTCGTACGCCCGGCTGTCCGCCTCTTCCTCGGCGTGGGCGGTGGCTGCGGAGTCGCTCATGACGCGTTTCGCGCGATCTTTTCGCGGGTGCTAAGACAAAGCATGACGGGAACGTAGCCCACGTATCCGCCCCCTGCAACGACGGTTGACAAATCCACGGCGGGGGGCGTACAGTTGTTGATCCTCCCCGGAAGCTCCGCAAGCCGTTTGCGTGCCACACTCCCGGCCCAAAGCCGATGCTCCGCCGCGCCCGCGCGGGGCCGCGTGCGTCGTTTGACAATCGTTCATCTTCCCGGATAGAATGCGGAACACCCGCCCCGCTCACCCCTGCTCGCTCCCGCGTCCATGACCGCGCCCTTTTCGACGTCGTCGTCCGGTGCCGCCCTGGCCACCGAGCCCGACGCGCCATCCGCCGCGCCCCCGCGCTTCGGCCCCCTTCCGGGCGGACCCGAGAGGCGTCCGGCGCAGGCACCGCGCGGCCGCAGGGAGCTCTTCCGCACCATCCAGGAGCAGCTGTGGGCGTTCGGCATCAGCCTCTGCCTGCTGATTCTGGGCGGCGCCGCGCTGAGCTGGTTCACGGTCGACCGCATCGTCCGCAACGCCGAGGGGCAGCTGGCGTCGCTCCAGCAGAGCTCCGAGATCGGCACCTCGCTGGAAGCGCTGATCCTTACGCAGATGAACACCGGCGAGCGCTACCTGCTGACCCCGTCGCCGGCTGCGGAGCAGGCGTTCGCGGAGCAGGGGCGGCAGGCGCACCAGCAGCGCCGCCGCTACCGCGACCTCAAGAACCTGAGCATCTCCGAGCAGCAGGAGGTGTCCGCCATCGACGAGCTCCACTCCGCGATCGAGGTGGAGTACGCGCTCGCGCACGCCCAGGCCGACGTCGGCGACCGCGAGGGGGCGCTGCGCCGCATCGGCGCCGTGCGCCCGCGCACGGAGCAGCTGCAGGCCGCCATCCGCCGCGTCAGCGAGCGCCAGGCGCAGAAGGTGAACGCCACCTCGCAGCGCCTGCGCGAGGACGCCAGGCAGCGCAAGATCCTGCTTCTGCTCCTCTCCCTGGGTGCCGGGGTGCTGGCGCTGGGCGCGGTGTACACGGCCGTGCGCAGCATCACGCTTCCCATGGCGCACCTGATGGGTTCCGCCGAGCAGCTGGGCGCGGGCGACCTGCGCGTGCAGGGCACGGACCGGGTGGCGATGAAGCGCGAGTTCGCCGCGCTCTCCTCCGCGTTCGACGGGATGGCCGGCAAGCTCCGCCACATCGTGGGGCAGACGGTCACGACCGCCGAGCGGATCTCCTCTTTTGCGTCGGACCTGTCCAGCATCAGCGAGGAGGTGGCGGCCTCCAGCGGCGAGGTGGCCACCGCCATGGTGGGGATCGCCAGCGGCGCGGAGAGCCAGTCGCACGGCCTGCAGGCGGCGCAGGAGGCGCTGGGCGAGATGAAGCGCGGCGCCGGCGAGATCTCCAACGCCTCGGTGATGGTGAGCTCGCTCAGCGAGCAGATCTACCACGTGGCCGCGGGGAGCCGGCAGGAAGTCTCCACCGCCCTCCAGCGCCTCCTGGAGATCCGCGAGGTGGTGCAGACCTCGGCCAACCAGGTGACGGAGCTGGAGCAGACTTCGGCGCAGATCGACCGCTTCGTGGAGACGATCACCGGCATCGCGCGGCAGACCAACCTGCTGGCGCTGAACGCCGCCATCGAGGCCGCGCGCGCCGGCGAGCACGGGCGCGGCTTCGCGGTGGTGGCCGAGGAGGTGCGCAAGCTGGCCGAGGGATCGGCGCGCGCCGCGCAGGAGGTGGCCCAGAACGTCACCGCCATCCGCTCGCGCATCACCGGTGTCGTCGGCACGATGGCGCAGGGGCAGACCAAGGTGGCCGACGTGGAGCACGTCTCCAAGGGCGCGGACAGCGCGCTGGAGCAGATCCTCGCCGCGGTGGACGGGGTGCGCCTCGCCGCCGGGCAGGTGCAGGAGGCGGTGGAGCGCAACCGCTCCGCGATGGACGGGGTGGAAGCCGCCGTGGCCGAGGTGGCATCGACCTCCGAGTCGCACGCCGCCAGCGCCGAGGAGGTCTCCGCCGCCGCCGAGGAGCAGTCCGCCGCCACGCAGGAGATGTCCGCCTCCAGCGCCGAGCTCCTCCACGCCGCCCAGCAGATGCGCGACCTGGTGAGCGAGTTCAGGACGTAGACGCGGAGGGCCCTCACCCCCGGCTCGTTACACTCGCCTGCCCCCTCTCCCGATAACAGGAGAAGGCTGCGCCCTCTGTTATCGAGAGAGGGGGCTTGTTCTGCTTCGGCGGGTTTGGTGCCGCGCGGAGGGCCCCCTCCCCCCGGCCCCCTCCCCCGCCTGCGGGGGCGCAGGGCGGGTGAGGGGGAGAACGCCGTGCGCGGTGCGCGGATCCGGTAGGGGCGCGATTCATCGCGCCCGTGTCACGGGCGGCTCCGTCGCCCGCCGACGCGCACCAATCCCGTAGGGGCAGACCTGCGTGTCTGCCCACCCTCGCCCCGTCTTCGACCCCGCCCCCTCACACAGAAACCCGTAGGGGCCGCCCCACGTGGCTGCCCGTGCTCGCCCCGGCACCGCCGCCGGCCGTCACGCGCCAGAACAAAACCCCCGCGGCGCACTGCCGCGGGGGTTCGTCGTTCCGTCGCTCGCTCACCGATAACAGGCGTCGAGCAGAGATTCCTTGCCTCGCGGGCATTTGGTCGCGAGATCGAGCTGCCGGATGCCGGCACCCCGCGCGGCCTCCGCCAGCACGAGCAGCCGGTCGTATGGGGCATCACGATCGGCCGTCACGTACAGCCGCGTCGCGCCGGGCCTCGAGGCGACAAGCGCACGCACTCTCGCGGACAGATCCACGTCAGCCACGGGTTTCCAATCCGCGCTCTCCTTCAGATAAAACCTGCCGTCGTCGTTGATCGCCACCGTGAGCGGGTTCGGGCCGACGGGGAGGCCCGTCGCGGCGTTCGGGAGGTACGGCCCGCCGTGGGCCGGTGTAAATACCATCACGAGCACCAGGAGAAGGACGCTCAAGAACGCGAGGGGCAACAGCGTGGAAGGCCCGAGATCGATTAGCTTCCTGGTCGTGGACGTCATGATGCCCCCATCGGTGCGGCGTACGAGGTGAATGCGCGTGATCGGAACGCCTCAGCACAGCCACTTCTGCCCTGCGCCTCAGCAGGTCATCGCACAGCCGCCGCATCGCGCACGCGCCCACCGCCCGCCCCGCCTCGTTCCCTGCCCTCCCAGGGGCCGCCCCACGTGGCTGCCCGTGCCCAGCCCCGCGACGACGCATGCACCGCGCACGGATGGATGCCAGGCCTCGTCCGTAAACACCAGAACAGGAAACCCCGCGACGTAGTGCCGCGGGGCCTCTTGTGCTCAGGTGCGATGCGACGCCGCGGCCACTTTCTCCGCGCGCAGGTCCCACAGCTCTTTGGCCGCGCGCGCGAAGATGTACGTCAGGATGATCGCCATCACCAGTCCGTTCATCAACCCGACAGCGAAGCGCCCCAGAACGAAGAACGCCAGCAGCGCCACTCCCGCCGCGAAGTGCCGCCGGAAGACTCCGTACCCCAGCGCAAAGTAGATTACGCCCTCGATCATCGCTCCCCACGCGCCGGGCTCGCGCGCGATCGCGCCGAGCACGCCGGGGATGAAGTTGAGGCCGCCGACGATCCCGGCCCCGACCCACGCCGCCTGGATGTGCCTGTCGCGATAACCCTGATGGATATGCTGGCCGAAGCTGCGGCGCACGAGGTCTCCGGTTGTTTGATGATCGTGACTGGGATAATGCGTGCCTAACGCACAGGCGCCGCATCGCGCACCTGTCCGCCGAACGACCGCGCGACGGCTCCGGCGAGCGGCGAGAGGAGCGTGGCGGCGATGACGAAGCGCAGGTAGTACCAGATCAGGCGCACGGTGACATCCGATGGAGGCTCGCAGCTCCAGCACTCCGCGATCTCGAAGTTCATCCCCGTCGATGGGAAAGCCTGCTCCAACCCCGCCGCGCGCGCCAGGAGCGTGACGACCAGCGAGGCGAGCGCACCCATCGCGGCGGCGGCGGCGGCGTAGCGCGCCGTACGCTCCGTCCAGGGCCCATCCTCCCGCCGCGCGAACCAGGCCGTGGACAGCGCGAAGACGAGGAGGAGGTAGGCGAGAGCCACTGCGGTGATCTCATTCGATAGGCCGCCGGGAGGCAGCAGGGGAACGATGCCGGCGGGCGCGTAGAGCGCGGCGGCGAGCAGGACCGGGCGGAAGGGCACGGGAGGCGGTGCCGCGGAGTGGCGGGTAAGCACGATGTCGATCCTGCGGTGAGAGTGGGGAGGGGTCAGGGGAGGAGTCCGAGAACGAGCCCGGTGGTGGAACCTGCGAGGAAGCCGAGCGCGACCTCGGCCCAGCCGTGGCGGCCGAGCGCCACCCGCGCCCATGCCAGCAGCGGCAACACGAGCGCGAGCAGCCACCCGGCCGGCAGCCCGCGAGACAGCAGCACCGCAGTCGCCAGCGATGCCGCCGCCATGTGCAGCGACACCTTGATCCACGGCGTGACCGCCGCGCAGAGCGCCACCATCACCAGGGCACCGATCGCCCCGCGCAGCATGGGCGAGTCCGGATGCGCGACGGCCAGGTACCCGAGCAGCGCCAGGAGACCCGCGCCGCCGACCAGGAAGAGAACGGGCCGCTCGTGCGGGTGCGACGCATCCACGTTCGTCCACGCGCCGCTGCGCACCTGGCGCCGCATCAGCACCGCGAGGGGGAGGAACGCGAGCAGCGCCACCGTCGCGACGCTCCGCGCCGCCGCGCCCCAGCCCCGGTCAAGCTCCACGGCGCCCACCATCACCAGCGTCGTCACGAAGGGATGGGCGAGGATCGACACCCATCGCGCCAGGCTGGTCATAGAGAGTGAGGCAAGAACCTGGTTCGACGGCCTACACGTGGATGTCCGCTGCCAGCAGCAACAGCATGAAGATACCGAAAAGCAGGTACAGGCAATTCAGCACGATCCCCATCCACGCAACGACGTTCCGCGGATGCCGTCTCACGTACAACACGCCGAGGCGGGCGCCATAACAGCTTCCGAACGGGATGGCGAGCCACACGATCCCCAGCAACTCCGTCAACAGGCCGATGGGGCGGAGGTGCAGGTACGCACCGAGCAGGAGAATTACTGGCACGGTGACGATCTGCATCGCG
>DASVVI010000199.1:0-9894 GCA_036386635.1 Longimicrobium sp. | reverse complement strand
CAGCTTGTCGGGGTCGGTCACCACCGTCGCCCCATCCTCCGGCACATCCACCGCGAGCTCCAGCCCCTTCTGCCTGGCCAGCGGCTCGATGAGCGCCGCGGTGTCGCGGGCCAGCGCCGCCAGGTCGGTGGGCGCGGGGCGGAGCTGGTCGCGCTCCGCCTCGATGCGCGAGAGGTTGAGGACCTGCTCCACGAGCGCCGTGAGGTGGCGCGCGGCGTCCACGATGCGCACCGCGTGCCCCCGCGGCACTTCGGCGATGGGCTCGGGGATCCCGCTCACGAGCAGCTCCGCGTAGGCCACGATGGCGGTGAGCGGGGTGCGGAACTCGTGCGACATCGCCGCCAGGAACTCGGACTTCACCTCGCTCGCGCGCTGCGCCTCGCGGTGGAGGCGTGCGTTCTCCACGGCGAGGGCGGCGCGGTCCGCCAGCTTGCGCGCGAGCCAGAGGGCGTCGGGCGTGTACCTCCCCGGCTCGTCCCATCCCAGGCTGAGCGCCCCCAGGATGCGCTCGCGGATGCGCAGCGGCACCACCAGCAGCGAGCGCGGCGCCACCTCTCCCTCCGGCCCCGCGTCGTCGATCTCGGGGAGGAGCTCGGCCTCGCCGGTGCGCAGCGCCCGCGCGATGGGCGCGCTGACCGCGTGCGGATCGAAGGGGCGGCTCGCCAGCACGGCGCG
The DNA here is from genome assembly GCA_036386635.1 of Longimicrobium sp. Lineage (GTDB taxonomy): Bacteria > Gemmatimonadota > Gemmatimonadetes > Longimicrobiales > Longimicrobiaceae > Longimicrobium. The sequence continues at coordinate 9,219 of DASVVI010000199.1, read as the reverse complement.
GAGGAGCTCTTCCTTGCGCGGGTCGGCGTGCGCGGCGCCCAGCCGCTGCACCTCGCCCCCTTCGCCCATCAGGTAGACGATGCACGAGTCCGCCACGCGGGGCACACAGAGCCGGGCGACGCTGGCGAGGGTGGTCTCGTAGTCCAGCGACCCGGCCAGGATCTCCCCCGCCTGGGCGAGGAACGCTTCCCGCTGCCGCGCCGCTTCCGCGTGCCTGCGCGCCGCCTGCTCCTCCAGCAGCGCGTGCGGGCTCCCGGCCAGCCGGCGCAGCCCGTCGACCGTCGCGCGCAGCTCCTCCAGCAACGCATCGGCCTCGGCGCGCACCTCCGCGGGGAGCGCCGAGACGTGCGCCTCCAAGAGCTCCAGCCGCTGCTCAGTGAACTCGATGTGGACGCTGCCGGGGTCGTTCATCGATGAAGTGGTGCCGGTCGTTTCTATCGCCGTTCGGGAGCTGAAGGTGAACGATCTCCGGCACGAAGCAAGCCATCCCGAACCGGCAAGGAGCAGTCCGGCCGCATCCTCAGAGTGCGGCGCGGCAGCGGGCGTGAAACAGCAAAACCATCACACAGAGACACGGAGGAAACCGAGAGGATGGAAGGATGGGCGAGAGGTGTTCTTGCGGTTCCCTCTTGTCGTTTCCTCTGTGTCTCTGTGTGAGGCCGCCGTTTCGGAGCGTGGGACCGGCGTTTGCGTGCAACCGGGATCGGCACGAAAGGTGGGGGGAAGACCCGCCCCCGCCCGTCATCCCGCCGGATGCCGTCCGACCCCTGTTCTCTCCTGACCGAGCTGCCGATGGCCCAACGATTTCCCCAGGCGCTGACCTGTTACGTGAGCGGCGTGCACAGCGGCCCCAATCCGTCGCCGGGGCTGGGAGTGGCTCGCTCGCTGCGGCAGGCCTTTCCGCACGCCCGCCTGGTCGCGGTGGACTACAGCGTTGAAAGCTCCGGTCTCCACAGCGAGGTGTTCGACGAGGTGTGGGTGCAGCGGCCGTGGAAGGAGATGCGCCTTCCCGTCTACCAGGCCGCCATCCAGGCGGTGCTGGACGGCGGGGCGCTATGGTTTCCGGGGCAGGACCTGGAGGTGGAGTGGATGGCGGGCGCCCTTCCCGACCCCGCCCGCGCCATGCTCCCCCCCCTCGCCGCACTGGAGCAGGTGGCGAAGCCCGCCATCTTCGCCGCGGAGGGCCTCCCCGTCTCGATCCCCGAGTGGATCGGCGCGGACCGGTCGGACTGGGACCTGCACGCCTTCTGCCGCGAGCACGGGTGGCGGGTGTGGCTCAAGGGTCCCAACTACGAGGCGATGCGGGTGCGCGACTGGCCCTCCTTCCGCCACGGGCGCGACTTCCTGAGCGAGCTGTGGGGCACGGAGCAGCTCTTCGTGCAGCGCCACGTAGTGGGCGCCGAGGAGTCGGTGGCGTTCTGCGCGTACCGGGGGGAGCTGCTGGACTGCGTGCACATGACCAAGCACACGCAGACCGCCGAGGGAAAGACGTGGGCGGGCGCCGTGAACGAGGTGGAGCCCGGCTTCGCCGAGGCGCTCCGCGCGCGCATCGCCGAGCTGAACTGGACCGGCGGCGGGGAGCTGGAGTACGTCCGCGCGCTGGACGGCACGCTGCACCTGATCGACTGGAACCCGCGCTTCCCCGCCTGGATCCACGCGGCGTCGTTCGCGGGGCACAACCTTCCCGCCCTGCTGGTGGAGGCGGCCGGGATGGGGACGCCGCAGCCGGCCCCGTTCCAGACGAACCAGTTCACGCGCATCGTGCTGGAGGTGCCCGTCCGCAACACGCACCCGCTCCCCGCGGTGCGCCAGGCGAACGACCACTCCGGCGTCGGCTCCAAGCACCCCTCGGGGATGACGGAGCTCTCGCGCCGCCTGCGCGAGAACCGCGTGCGCGAGGACGAGCCCGTGCGCCCCGGCCCCGCGGTTGTGCCCGCGATGGCGAGCGACCTGGAGGAGGTGGCGGGGAACGGCGCCGCCACCCCGCGCCGCATGTTTCTTCCGCGCACCTCGCGCGAGCGCTTCGCGCAGGTGGAGGCGGTGCTCGCCGCGCAGCCGGGGGGCGCGGTGGAGGTGGGGTTCGGCTACAGCGTGAAGACGAATCCGCACCCTACGCTTCTCGCGCTGGCGGACCAGGCGGGGATGTTCGCGGAGGTGATCAGCGCGGCCGAGATGCGGCGGGCGCTGGAGTTCGGCTTTCCGCCCGAGCGCATCATCATGAACGGCCCCGCCTCGCAGTGGCCGGACGGGCCGGGCGCGGGCGGACCGCTGATGGCGGCCTTCGCGGACTCGCCGCAGGCCTTCGAGCGCTGGATGTGCCACGGCCCGCCCGAGGCGCGCTACCTGGGCATCCGGCTGCGCCCCGTCACTTTCGAGTCGCGCTTCGGCAGCGGGCTGGGGAGCGTGGAGCGCTTCGCCCACATCGTCAAGCTCCTCAAGGCGATGCCGGCGGAGCAGGAGATGGGGCTGCACTTCCACTTCGCCAGCGACGTGCTGGGGCCGGCGCGGTGGCGGGAGGTGTTCGAGGGGGTGGTGCACTGGGCCGCGGCCATCGAGCAGAGCGTGGGACGCCCGGTGCGCTGCCTGGACATGGGCGGCGGCTACTTCCCCGACGACTTCGACCGCGAGCTCCTTCCTCGAATCGGCGCCATGACGGCGTCCGCCCTGGCGATGCTGCCGGAGCTGGAGCGCTTCTTCCTGGAGCCAGGAAAGGCGATGGCGCAGCCCTCCATGGCCCTCGCCACCACCGTGCTGGAGGTGCGGCGCGCCCCGGATGGTTCGGTGGAGGCGGTGGTCGACGCCGCCATCTCGGACCTGCCCATGGCGCCCTTCTACCCGCACCGGGTCTACCGGCGCACGCGGCAGGGGGAGTGGGAAGGGGTGGGCGGCGGCCAGGACCGGCTGGTGGGGCGGATCTGCATGGAGACGGACATCCTGGCGAGCGACCTGAAGCTCCCCGAGGAGCTCAAGGCGGGCGACCGGCTGGTGATCGGCGACGCGGGCGCGTACGACGCCAGCATGGCTTACAACTTCGGACGAGGGTTGCTGGAAGATGCGTGCTGCTGAGCCGACCGTGGAGTCGGCCCCCTGGGCCGAGTTCGTTCCGTCCGTCCTTTCCGACCACGGCACCGAGTGCTGCGCCCTGGCGCGCGCCTGGTACACCGCCATGGACCGCTCCATGTGGCGCGGCGAGGGCGGCCCCGCATGGATCTCGCGCAAGTTCCCCTGGGGCCCCAGCAAGTGGCCCCTCTATTGGTGCGAGGCGATGGAGGCGGAGGAGCTGGACTGCGGCGCGCACCAGGCGCTGAGCATGGAGGCGTTCCGGGCGCGCGGCATCCGCGTGGTGCCGGTGCAGCTCGTACAGCGCCAGGAGGTGCACCACCTTCCGCACTGGCACGGCCGCTGGGGCGACGCCAGCGCTTCGCCGGCGTGGGCGCGCGAGGGTGTGGCGTACCACGAGGGGTGCGCCACTCTGCGGGACGGGCGCGCCGAGGTGTGGGATCCGTCGGTGGGGGCGTGGCTCTCGCCGAAGCACACGGAGGGGGTGCGCAGCATCGCGGCGGTGAGGATCGGCGGGGCGGCGGCGTCGGATGAGATCGTGGATTGGAGAGGGGTGCGGCTGCGGATGGGGGTGTGGGTGTCGTTGGGGGCGGGAGGGGGGTGAGTTTCACCCGGCGGTTGAAACCGCTGCAACAACCGCGGGAAGCCTGCCTGCGCAGGCTTGGCGGGGTGGGGTTGGTGCCCGGGGGCGGGTCGCCGGGGGCATCGCCGGCGGCGGGTCGCCGGCGGCGGGTCGCCGGCGGCGGGTGGCCCGGCGACGGTCGCCGGGGGATGAATCCCCCGGCTGGAACCATGCGAAGCCCACTGAAGTGGGCTGGAGGAACACGGGATTAGACCGGGAGTCCGCGCAGGCGGACTTCGCGCGTTTCCAGCGGCGAATTCATTCGCTCTTGGGGCGGACCCGACGGGTTTGGTGCGCGCGCCGCGGGGGCCGGGGTGGGGGCGAGGGAGGGCGGACACGCAGGTCCGCCCCTACCACATCATGCCCATCACCAGGCCGGTTTTGGCAACGGGGATAGATCTGGACCGGGAGTCCGCGAAGGCGGACTTTATGCTGTTGTTGCCGCGAGTTCAGTCGCCAGTCCCCCTGTGTCCACCCCTGGCTCGGGTTGTGCTTTGAAGGCCGCGCGTAAACGTCCGTAGCTGGCGGCGGGATGGCCTGTCCCGCGGCGGCGCGGCGCCTGTTTGGGTGAGAATGCAAGGGTTTACCGCGGCTCCACACCACGACGTCCTCGCGCTCGTCCTGCAGGTCGGGGTGCTGCTGTTCATGGCGCGCGCGCTGGGCGAGGTGGCGCAGCGCTTCCGGCAGCCGGCCGTGGTGGGCGAGATCCTCGCCGGGATCATCCTGGGGCCGTCGCTGCTCAGCGGCTTCTTTCCGTTGCTCGGCAAGTACATCGTCCCGCACAGCCAGGTGCAGGGGTACCTGCTGGAGGTGGTGAGCCTCTTCGGCGCCATGTTCCTCCTCCTCATCACGGGCCTCGAGACCGACCTGCAGCTCATCCGGCGGCAGGCGCGGACGGCGCTGGGGGCGTCGCTGGGCGGGATCGTGGTGCCGTTCGCCACGGGGTACGTGCTGGGGCTGTACATCCCGGACGACCTGCTGGCGAACCCCGAGCGGCCCATCGTCTTCGCGCTCTTTCTCGCCACCGCCATGTCCATCTCCGCGATCCCCGTGATCGCGAAGGTGCTGATGGACCTCAACCTCATGCGGCGCGACGTGGGGCAGACCATCATCGCCGCGGGGATGACGGACGACGCCGTCGGGTGGATGCTGCTGTCGGTGGTGCTGGGGCTGGCCGGCGGCGAGGCGACCAACGTGGGCACGGTGGGGCTGGCGGTCGGCAAGGTGCTGGGGTTCATGGCGGTCAGCTTCACCATTGGCCGCTGGCTGGTGCGCCACGCCCTCAACTACGTGCAGGACCACGTCATCAGCCACCACCGCATCCTGTCGCTGGTGGTGGTGCTGACCTTCGGGTGGGGCGCCCTGTCGCTGGCGCTGGGGCTGGAGGCGATGCTCGGCGCCTTCGTGATGGGGATCCTCCTCGGCGGGATGCCGCGCCTCCCCAGCCGCGTCTTCCACACCGTGGAGACGATGGCGATGGGGGTGTTCGCGCCCATCTTCTTCGCGGTGGCGGGGCTCAAGGTGAACGTGCGCAGCCTGGCCGAGCCGCGGCTCATCGGCATCGCGCTGCTGGTGATCGCGGTGGCGTGCTTCGGCAAGGTGGTGGGCGGCTACGCGGGGGCGCGCCTGCTGGGAGGGCGCGACCACTGGACCGCGCTCAGCTTCGGCGTGGGGATGAACGCGCGCGGCGCCATGGAGATCATCATCGCCAGCATCGGCCTCTCCCTGGGGCTGCTGACGCAGGAGATGTTCTCCATCATCGTCGTGATGGCCATCACCACCTCCGTGCTCGCCCCGCCGGCGCTGCGCTGGACGCTGAGCCACGTCAAGATCGGCAAGCAGGAGATGGAGCGGCTGAAGCGCGAGGAGCTGGCGCAAGACAGCCTGATCGCCGGGGTGAAGCGGGTGCTGGTGCCCGTGCGCTGCCGCCAGGGGGAGCGCCGCTCGCTCTTTCGCCTGGAGGCGGAGCTGATCCAGCAGATGCGCGAGCGAAACGCCGTGGCGGTCACCCTCTTCACCGTGGTGGAGGAGTGCGACCGCGTGGGGAGCGAGGAGTTCCTGGTGAAGGTGTCCGACTGCTTTCCGGGAACGGAGCTCACGCGCAAGGTGGTGACGGGCAAGGACATCGCCAAGGCGATCCTGGCCGAAGCGGAGAACGACTACGACCTGATCCTGCTGGGCGCTCCGGCCGACACCGCGGGGAAGGAGGAGCTCTTCGACCCGATGGTCGACTACCTCCTGCGCATGGCCCCCTGCCCCACCATGGTGGTGAAGGGCCGCCTGGGCGACGAGAACTGGCCGCCACGCCGCATTCTCCTGCCCACCAACGGCTCCGCCGCCTCCCGCGCCGCCGCCGACGTGGCGTTCGCGCTGGCGCTGGGCGAGGGGCGCGAGGTGATGGTGCTGAACGTGGTGGAGGCGCGCGAGGGGTCACGCCGCCTGGACCTGGGCGGCGAGGAGATGCGCCGGCAGATGGAGTCGGCGAAGGCCATCGTGGACCAGCTCTGCGTGATGGGCGAGGCGCTGGGCGTGCGCACACACACCGAGGTGCGCACCGGCGCCAATCCGGAGGCCGTCATCCTGGAGCTGGCGCGCGACGGGATCGACCTGGTAGTGCTGGGCACCGACCTGCGCCCCGCGTCCGACCGCCTCTTCCTGGGGCCGCGCGTAGAGCGGGTGCTGAACAACGCGGCGTGCCCGGTGGTGGTGATGAACGCGTCCTGAGGGCCCCACCCGGTCCCCTCCCCCAGCGTCGCTCCGCGACGCATCCCCCTCCCCCAAAACTGCCTGGGGAGGGGGTATTTCATGGTGCAGTTTGGCCGGGAAGCGGCGGGCTGTGACGGAGCGCCACGGCGGCGCTATATTTGAATGCGGACGCCGCACGGCGCGTTCGCGAAACCCGCACCTCCCAAGGCCCATGGACGTCCTCTCGCGCAACAACGTCAAGGTATTCGGCCGGGGCACGCAGCCCATGGTGTTCGCGCACGGCTTCGGGTGCGACCAGAACATGTGGCGCTACGTGACGCCCGCCTTCGAGGACGAATACCGCATCGTCCTCTTCGACTACGTGGGCTCCGGCCAGAGCGACCTGGCGGCGTACGACCCGAACCGCTACTCCACGCTGGAAGGCTACGCGAAGGACGTGCTCGAAGTGTGCGAGGCGCTCGACCTGCGCGACGTGGTGCTCGTCGGGCACTCGGTGAGCAGCATGGTGGCGGTGCTGGCGGCCAACCAGGAGCCGGACCGCTTCGCCAAGCTCGTCCTCATCGGCCCGTCGCCGCGCTACGTGAACGAGGCGCCGGACTACGTGGGCGGCTTCGAGCGCGCGGACATCGAGGGGCTGCTGGAGATGATGGACCGCAACTACATCGGGTGGGCATCGTTCCTGGCGCCCAACATCATGAAGAACGCGGACCGGCCGGAGCTGGGCGAGGAGCTGACGGCGAGCTTCTGCTCCACCGATCCCAAGATCGCGCGGCGCTTCGCCGAGGCCACCTTTTTCGCGGACAACCGCGACGACCTGCGGCGCGTGCGCGTTCCCGCCCTGGTGATGCAGTGCACGGACGACATGATCGCGCCGCCGCAGGTGGGTGAGTACGTGCACCAGAGCATGCCGGGGAGCACGCTGCGCGTGATGAAGGCGACCGGCCACTGCCCGCACATGAGCCACCCGGAGGAGACGGTGGAGCTGATCCGCGATTACCTGCAGGCCCAGCCGGCCTGACCGTGCGGGTGGAGCAGCGAATGGAGGGAGTGCCCGAGGAGATGCTGGACGGTGCGCCGTTCGGCTTCGTCTCGTTCGCGGACGACGGTACCATCACCGTCGTCAACTCCACCGCGCTCTCCATGCTGGGCTACGAGCGGGGCGAGCTGGTGGGGCGCCCCTTCGAGATGCTGCTGGGGATGGGCGCCCGCATCTTCTACCAGACGCACTTCTTTCCGCTCGTCACGCTGCACGGCCGGGCGGACGAGATCTACCTCATCCTCCGCTCCAAAACGGGCGAGCCGGTGGGGGTGCTGGTGAACGCGCTGCGGCGGCCGCGCGGCGGCGGCTTCGCCAACGACTGCGCCTTCATGCGCGTGAGCGAGCGCGAGAAGTTCGAAAACGAGCTCCTCCTCGCCCGCCGCGCCGCCGAGGAGGCCGGCGCCGCCCTCCAGCTCCGCTCGGACGAGCTGCAGGAGGCCAACGAGATGCTGGAGGCGCAGGCGCTGGAGCTGGAGCTTCAGCACCAGACGATGGAGGAGCAGGCGGTCGAGATGCAGGTGCAGTCCGAGGAGCTCCGGGAGGCCAACCTCGTGCTGCTGGAGCGCACGGCCGAGCTGGAGCGGCAGCGCGCGCGGGCCGACGAGGCGAACCGCGCCAAGAGCACCTTTCTGGCGGTGATGAGCCACGAGCTGCGCACGCCGCTCAACGCCATTGGCGGCTACGTGCAGATCCTGGAGATGGGGATCCACGGCCCCATCACGCCGGAGCAGGCCGAGGCGCTGGGCCGCATCGACCGCGCCCAGCGGCACCTGCTGCGGCTGATCAACGACGTGCTGAACCTGGCGCGCATCGAAGCGGGGCGCGTGGAGTACGTGATCGAGGACGCCTCCCTCGCGGAGATGGTCGCCGCCGTGACGCCGATGGTGGAGCCGCAGCTCGCCGCCAAGGGGATCGCCTTCGAGGTCCGCATCCCGGATGACGAGGTGGCGCGTGTGGACCGCGACAAGGCGCAGCAGATCATCCTCAACCTGCTGGGGAACGCCGCCAAGTTCACCCCCGACGGCGGCCGGGTCGTAGTGGACGCCGGCTTTCGGGAGGAGGTGGCGGACCAGGTCTTCCTGCGCGTGACGGACACCGGCCCCGGCATCCCGCGCGAGATGCTGAGCTCGGTGTTCGAGCCGTTCGTGCAGGTGGACGCCAGCCATACGCGCCGCAGCCAGGGCACGGGCCTGGGCCTCACCATCAGCCGCGACCTCGCACGCGGCATGGGCGGGGACCTGCGCGCCCGCAGCGTGGTGGGCGAGGGGTCGACGTTTACGCTGGCGCTGCAGAGGGCGGGGGGTGGGGGCACCGGCGGTTGAATCGTGCGCCGGCACGGCGGGTGATCGCCGGGTTAGATTCCGGCGGTTGAAACCGCTGCAACAAACGCGGGAAGCCTGCCTTCGCAGGCTTCGGGGGCGGGGGTTGGGGCCGTGGGGCGAACCGCCGGGCGCGGAGAACCGGGGGATGAATCCCCCGGCTGGAACGACGCGAAGCCCACTGAAGTGGGCTAGAGATGCGCGGCATTGGACCCGGAGGCCGCGAAGGCGGACTTCGCGTGTTTCCAGCGGCGAATTATTCGCTCTTGGAGGCGGGGATCGGCGCATGGCAGGGCACGGGCAGCCACATGGGGCGGCCCCTACGACATCCGCGTGCACCGGTGGGCGTCGGCGCCGCGCGGGGCACGGGCGTGATGAATCCCCCCCTACGAGATCCGCGCCCCGCGCACGGATCCATACGTACGCCCCTCCCCCGCAGTTTGGGGGAGGGGCCGCGAGGAACGAGCGGGGGA